>JAXDQN010000320.1:0-2867 GCA_034667865.1 Gammaproteobacteria bacterium | reverse complement strand
TAACTTGCTTCAGTCGAGGTGGTATTAACGATAGTTCAAAGTGGTATTAAAAGGAGAGCGGGTCATGAAGACAAACTTAGGTTCACGTGGATTCAGGCTGTCCGCATTGGTTGTAGTGGGGACTCTTTGCGCGGTGGGGTCAGCAGGTGCTGCCACTTGCTCCCCAGCATGGGGCGCATCCACCGTATATACGGGCGGCGGCACCGCCAGTGAGAATGGCCTGAACTACACGGCGAACTGGTGGACACAAGGCAATGACCCCGCAACCAACAATGGACCCGCCGGAAGCGGCCAGCCCTGGACTGCAACAGGCAGTTGCTCGGGCGGCACCGGCACGGGCGGTGGTGGCACGGGCGGTGGTAGCACCGGTGGTACCCCAACCCCGCCCCCGGGACCCTTCGTGCTAAGTCCCTATAAGGACGTTACGATCAGCATGAATTGGAATACCAACGTGATCAGTTCGGCGGTGGCCGGCACCCTGACAGACGTGCTGACCGTCATGCCGACAAACCTGAAAACTTTGACCTGGTCTTTCGCCACCGGCGAATGCGGTAGTGAGAACTGGGCCGGTATTCAGCCTGCTGCGCTTGTCTCGGCGAACGTGCAGAACTTTGTCAGCATGGGAAAATTCTATGTGATCTCGACAGGCGGTGCGAGCGGCGTGTTCACCTGCGGCACGGACAGCGGGTTCACGACTTTCATCAACCGATACCAGTCCGCCAATTTGCTCGGAATCGATTTCGACATCGAGGGGGGCCAGAGCCAGGCTGTCATCACCAACCTCGTCCAGCGGGTGATAACCGCACAGAAGACCTTTCCAAATCTGCGCTTCAGTTTCACGCTCGCGACGCTTGGTGGCAACTCTCCACAGAGTCTCTCATCGCTGGGTGTGATGGTGCTGAACACGATCAAGAGCCTTGGCTTGACCAAGTACACCATCAACCTGATGGCGATGGATTACGGCAGCACTGCGGCGAGTAACTGCACGATCGTCAATGGCGTTTGCGAAATGGGTCAGTCCGCGATTGCAGCAGCCGAAAACCTTCACAGCTTCTACGGAACTCCTTACAACCAGATCGAGCTTACGCCGATGATTGGCGGCAACGATACACAGGCCGACGTCTTCACCGTCGCGGACGTGCCGACAATCTCTGCCTACGCTGCCCAAAAAGGCCTCGCGGGCATCCACATCTGGTCCTTCGACCGGGATCACGACTGCGCGCCCGGAGCCTCGTCCCCAACCTGCAACAGCTACGGGCAGGCAGGAACGCTCGGCTTCACGACGCGCTTCTTGTCCAGCCTAGGTATGTAGTCGCGATTGATCGAGCCAGCACCGACCGTGACAGCCCGAAGCTGTTGTCACGGTCGGCGCATCCTGCGACTTTCGCGACGATCCGCGCAGTTAGTCTTTCAAACGAGGCCATGATCGGGCGATCATGGCCTCGTGCCATGGAACGAAACTTCTATCGACTATCGATCGTCAGAATCGCGCCCAGTGGCAGCGGGTACCGAAGGGGTGACCGCAACACGGGAGCCTGACAGAACCCACGCTCTTTGGCTTGGAGAGAAACGCGGCGCGAGCAAGCCGTCGTTGATCTCGCGAGTGACGGCAAAGCGATTGAATGACGCAGCAGGTAGGTACAACCGGAAGTTGTTCGCAAAGCCGTCGGATGCTGTATCGGGATCGCCTTCAGGCGCCGAGATGATGCCGTCATGGTTCGTATCGACGCGAGCCACTTCTGCGGCGTAGGCATCAAATAATCGGCGCTGGAGGTTTTTCACGCCCGGTTCGAACGAGGCCGACCGCGCATAGACATCCAGTAATATTTCATTGGCAAGTCCGCTCGGAGTACCGCGCTCGCGGAATTCTCGCTGCGCATCCACGTCACCGTCGAATTTATCGGGATCGCGTGGCAGATTAGGATTGTCCCCGACAACTCTCGGATCGTTGTTGATTCCACGCGGCCCGGAGCCAGGAACGATGGACTGCAACTTGCCTATTTCTCCATCTTTGAAAGTATCAGGTGCCTTGCCGAAGTTGTCCGGAAATCCTCCGGTAAACGGCAGCTCATATAAAGGATGGATCCAGTTGGTTCCGAGGTAATTGAATTCCCAATAGGAATGTACGTCGCTTTGTTGCATGGAATTATAGGCACCCATGCTCTCGTAGATAGGCACCACATTGGTTTGTCTGTCGGGGAAGTGGTCCGTTTTGCTCGGGAAGTGCACGGCATTTCCGTCTGTGGTAAAGATATGCCCCGCTGTATTTCGGTGGTCTCCCATCTCTTTTAGTTCTTCGGCATCTTGCGCGGTGATCTTTCCGAACTGCGCGTGGCCGTCCTTGCGTGGCGCCGCCAAATCCGGCACCACAAGATCATGAATCATCCAACCTTCGTACCACCCGCCCTCGTTGTTGATCACAAACAACGGCGAGATGTCCGTGAAGACGTCCAGAAATGCTTTCGGATCATTCGGATCGGTGGGCAGTCCTGGCTTGAGTTCGAGAACCACACGCACAGTTCCGAGCGTCGGCAAGCCGCAGTCACCTCCCGTGACGCTGAGTTGCGCGGCGTCGTTGATGCCGGGAAAGATTTTCGTAAACACGTTAGGTTCAAAGCCGTCTGAGTCCAGCAAGTAGTACTGAACTAGCTGGCCAGGCTTGTCCGCTTCGGCAAATACTTGCATCGGCAGAAACGTGTGCGGCCGGTCCGCCAATTGCACGAGACGGTTCTTGAGCGGGTCTGGAAGCCCGGCTATGTCGCCGCGAGTGCTGATGGTCTGCCGATCCGCCGCGGCGGTTTGATTGGGGTGGCAAGGCGCAGGTGGTTGCTCGGCGTTGGCGTTATTAAGTAAACAAAATGCTAGGG
>JAXDQN010000319.1:0-7742 GCA_034667865.1 Gammaproteobacteria bacterium | reverse complement strand
CCAGGTGTAGCCGCTGCTCCAGGTATAGCCGCTGCTCCAGGTTTAGCCGCTGCTCCAGGTATAGCCGCTGCTCCAGGTGTAGCCACTGCTCCAGGTGTAGCCGCTGCTGGTGGTGTAGTTGCCATTCCACAGCAAGCCATCACCGAGCAGCGGCACGCCGGCCAGCAAGGTGTTCACCACCGGAATCTTCGAAGCCAGGGTTCCGATGCTGCTGAGCAAGCCGCGCAGCGGTCCGGGCGTCGATGAGGCGGCCTGCATGATGTAAAAATCACCGCTCTTGGTTTCGTTGGCACGGCCGCCGTAATGTTGCAGGCCCGCCAGATCGAGCAACACGTTCACACCTTGATTGGCGCAATTCGATGCGTTGCCATAGGCCGCATCATGCGCATCGACCAAGCCGGCGCCCTGTTGGAAAACCGTGTAAGCCAGGTTGCCGTTGCCGTCCACGGCGGGATGCGCGCCGGACATCAAATGGCACTTCACCTGATCAGGGGTGAGCCATGGATTCACTTGCAGCATCAGCGCAACCACGCCGCTGACCGTCGCGGCCGCCTGCGAGGTGCCCGACATGGTCATGTCGCTGGCCGGCTCGGTCATCCACGACGGATATTCATTTGCCAACGTGCCGTTGCTGGGTGCATAGGCCATGATATGACCGCCCATGCCCAGCACGTCGGGTTTGACGAAACCTTCGAGCGTCGGCCCCGCAGATGAGAATGACGCCAACTTGTATTGCTTCGCCTGCATCGGCAACCAGTTGTCCGTCACGGCGCCCACGGTGATGACATAGGGGACGTTGCCCGGCGCATTGATGGTCAAGGGATCCGGTCCGCGATTGCCTGCAGCCGTCACCACCACGATGCCGGATGCCCAGGCCGCCATGACGGCCTGATTCAAAGGATCGCTCCAATACGGACCCGCAGGCGGCGCACCCAGCGATAAATTCAGCACGCGAATGTTGTAGCGCAGTTTCTGCGCGATGATCCACTGCAAGCCGCTGATGACATCCGAATACAATCCCTGTCCGTCGGCATCCAACGCCCGCACCGACACCAGATTGACGCCGGGCGCGACACCCTGATACTTGCCGGCGCTGTCGACCGCGCTGCTGGCGATGATGGAGGTGATGTGCGTGCCGTGGCCGAACGGATCGCTGATATTGCGGCTGTATTCTTCGAACACTGCCGGCTGGTAGTAGCCGGGAGATTGGCGCGCGGTGATCACATCGTACTGCGCGATCACGCGGCTGTTGGTTTCCCCCGGGGCGCTGTGATCAGGACCCTGCTGAGTCCACAAGCCTGAATCGAGCACCGCCACCGTCACGCCGCGTCCCGTCATGCCGCCGGTGTGCAGGTTCGCGGCGTTGAGTTCGCTGGGATAGTAAGTCTGCGGCGCTGCGCCGACCGAACTGGCGAGCACGGGCGAGTCGTCATAGATTTGCAATTGCGGCGTCTGCTGCGCTCGCAGCGCGTCGAGCTCGCGGCCATTGAGCACGGCGCCCACGGCGCGAATGACGCTGAGATCTGCGGTCACCACGCTACCCGCGCGGGTCACGGCCGCGCGGGCCAGGTCGGAGCTCTGCGCCTGTACGATGTAGCGGCGCCGCGCGGAGTCCGCGGCAACGCCCGGATGCGACGCCATGACTGAGGTCGGCACGGCGATTTTTGCCGTCACCGGCCGAGATGCGAGCTTGGGCGCCGCAAAGCGCTGAGCCGCAGGTATGGACAGCGCTAGGCCGAACACGACGGCGACGCTGAGCCATGGGCGGCGGCCGAACTTGGTTGACATGATGGACGCGGTTCCCTGTTACTACTTTCTGTCGGGTATTTTCTGTCAGCCAAGGCGTCTAGAAATAGCGACAGTCACCACAACGCTCGTGACGCGTGTCGCAGAAATGCGCTGCGCAATTGATATGTAAAGCATTGCGCCGCGCAGGCCGCGTTCTCAGCCTCGCGCATGTCGCGCGCGCAACATGCGCGGCGCGCCGGCGCAAAAAAAACCAATTCGACATAGTCAAGATAAATAGGTACCCTATCTATCTATCGTGGCAGATGATCTACATGAAGAGGCCGCGGCGCTGGCCGATGAGCTGCGCCCGGCGCTGCATCGCCTGCATCGACAGCTGCGTCGCAACAGCGGCGATCCGAGCCGCAATTCCTCGCCGCTGCAGAACTTATTGCTGACAGCCATCAGCGAGCAGCCCGGCGTGGGTGTCGGTGAATTGGCGCGCATCGAGAAATTGCGCGGCCCCACCATCAGCGGCCACATCAAAGCGATGGTCGCCGCCGGTCTGGTTGCGCGCAAACCGCCCGATGCTGCGGATCGACGCCGCGTCGGATTGCTGGTAACCGCCAAAGGTCGCGCCAGCCTGGAAGCTGCGCGCCGCCGCAAGCGCGATTGGCTCGCCAGCCGTTTGGCCGATCTATCGCCCGCGGCGCGCCAGAGTCTGCGGCGCGCCATCGCGGCGTTGAACGACATTGGCCAGTGAAGCTTGAGCGCATGAACGCCAAGGCCATCAGCCAAGCAGAGCAGCCCGCGAGCGCCAAGGAGATCCGCGCCGTATTCATCGGGCTGATGATCGTGCTCGGCCTGGGCGCAATCGATCAAAGCATCGTAGCCACCGCCCTGCCCCGCATCGCCAGCGATTTGGGCGGCGTGTCGCGCTTGACGTGGATCGTCACCTCTTACGTGCTTGCCTCAACCGGCGTCATCCCGCTGTACGGCAAACTCAGCGATCAGTACGGCCGCAAGTCGATGCTATTTATTGCCGTGATCACATTCCTGGTGGGCTCGGCACTGTGCGGCGCCGCGCGCAGCTTGACGCAACTGATCATCTTCCGCGCGGTGCAAGGACTTGGGGCCGGCGGCTTGTTGCCCTTGAGCCAGACCATCATCGCGGATTTGGTGCCGCCAAAGGAGCGCGGCCGCCGCCAAGGTTCCATCTCTGCCGTGTTCGCGGTGTGCAGCGTGGTCGGTCCGGTGCTTGGGGGTTTGATCACCGACCTGCTTTCCTGGCATTGGATTTTTTACGTCAATCTACCCATCGGCGCGGTTGCATTGGTGGTGATCGAAAAGGCGTTGCGCCGCCCGCACCAGACACGCCGGCAAAAAATCGACTATCTCGGTGCGTTGCTGCTCACCGTGGGCACGACCGCCTTCCTGTTGATCTTGACGCTGGGCGGTATCCAATGGGCATGGAACTCGCCTTACATCGCTGCCCTATGCGCCGTTACCCTGGCGTTGGGACTGTGGTTCGTTCTGCATATTCACCGCGTGCCCGAGCCGGTGTTGCCTCTCGATCTGTTTCGCAATCGGCTATTCGTGCTCGCCAGCATCGTCATGGCCTTTACCTTCATGGGACTGCTGGGCGCGAGCATTTTCTTCCCGCTGTTTTTTCAGGTGGTCATGGGCGTCAGCCCGGCTCATTCAGGTCTGTTGACCGTGCCCTTGATGATCGGCGTGCTGATTTCATCCATCGCCAATGGCCGGCTGCTGCTGCGCACCGGCCGCTACAAGCCGGCGCAGGTGGGCGGCTTGTCCCTCGCGGTGACTGCCTTCGCCGCACTGTCGTGGGGTGCCGCCACGGCGCAGGGCTTTGGCTTCATCGAACCTTGTATTTTTGCGCTGGGACTCGGCTTGGGCTTCGTCATGCCGAATATGACGGTGGCGGTGCAAAACACCTTGTCGGTGGCGCACCGCGGCGTCGGCACAGCCACGCTGGCATTCTTTCGTTCACTCGGCGGACTCATCGGTGTGGCCGGTTCGGGCGCCATCCTTGCCAGTCAATTGCACCTGGCCCAGGGTGCCTCGGCCGGATCGCTGTCGGAACTTGGCGTGCGTCAGTTGGCGGCGCTGCCGCCCGGCGCTCAGATCGCAGCCATTGCCGTCTATCGCCATGCCATCACGCTGACTTTCGTCTGCGGCGTGTGCATCGTTGCGGTGGCGCTGTTCACGCTGCTGTTCCTGCCGGAATATCCGCTGCGCGCGCATACCTCGAATTTACCGGCGCAAGAATAAACCCAGCACCAGCACGGTGGTCAGCGCCGTCAACACCGACACCAGCGCCGTGATGGCGATGCCGATGGCGCCTTCCTTGTGTTCGCGGTACCAAAGATCCGCGCGCCCGCGTCGTGTATGCAGCTTGATGGCGCGGTCCGCCCCGGCGAAGCTCACCGACACCACGTACATGCCGTCGCTGCGCTGGATGAACTTGATCAGCCGGCGGTACTGCAGGTAGCGCAGCGGCAGTTCGAGTTTCGCGGTGAGCAGCTTGGTGCGGACCTCCTCCGGAAATTCAGTGGCATCGACGCTTTGCAGTTCGCCGGCGATGTGCCAGGCATCGCCTTCCCGCAATGGGTGCATGGCCAACCAAAGAATCTCATCGCCCGAGAGCTGCACGTCCTGGTCGATGCTTTCGCGGTAATAGTAGAGACCGTGCAGCACGCGGTCTTCGTCGGCTCTGCTCATCCTAAGTGAGACCGCAGCATGGGAGCGGCGGTTCCCAATTACAGGACTTCGAAGATGCTGTAGACCGGGCCATCGGCGCGCCGATGGCCGATGCCTATGGCGACGATGCGATTGAGCCAGTCGAAGGCGGGCGCCGCCGTATCGAAGGTGGGACTGGTGCGAAAATAGTACTCGCTGGGATCGACCTGCTCGCCTTTGTCGATGCGCGCAATCACCGCCGGCAGTCCATGGCGAAAACCCTTGTAGGTCATGGTGATCAGCGAACCGTCCTGGGTCTTGAGCACCAGACGCACGTCCAGCGTAATGGCGTCGCTGCGCACGAACTGCCAATCGCTGCCGCCCTCGAGCACCACGCCCGACAATCGATCCCCCTCAAAGATGCCGCCGGTTACCGCGGCCACCCGCCGGAACCCGCTTGGCGTGGCGCCGATCAATTGCATCGGATTCACAGCCAAACGCAGTACGAATAGCGGGCGCGTGCGCACGCTCCTCAAGGTCTCCGGCAATGCGTCGAAGGCGATGCTCATGCGATGTTTATCTCTTCTTTGCCAGGTACGCCTTGGTTTCATCGCCAACGATGCCGACCAGATTGCCCATGTTGAGATTGGCATCGATGAGATGCAGCCCCCAATCCTCGAGTACTTGTCCATTCACACGCACATCGCCGGAGATATCGTTGGCGCGCGCGCCGCCCGGTGTCGGGTGCAAAGTGACTGCAAGGTAGGAGCCGTGTTCGTCCGCGACGCACTCGGCGCTCAACAAACCGGGTACTTTGACGAAGCTGGTGACGATGGGCTTGGGAGGATCGGTCCAAGCATATGGCTCGGGACTATCTACAGCGGTGGAGATGCGATTGACCGACAAGTAGGAGTCCAGGGGACCGGAACCACCCGCCAGCGCAGCGGGATTGGCGCAGACTGCCTCTTGGCCGTCCGGCGCCTTGCCGAAACGCGAATTGGCCGGCGGCGGAACCGCGGCGCGAAAACTTGCAAAGGCAATGACGCAGCTGAGCTGGGTGCTGGAGCGGCACACCGGCACGTGCATGAAGGCGCCGCCCACATCCGCGCCCTTGGGCACGGGCAGACTCGTCCCCATCAAAATCGCGCTGATCATTTTGGCTTGCCCCGGCTTGCCGTCGATTTCGTCCTTGATCAACCGGGTCAGCACGCCGGAACCCTGGCTGTGCCCGACGAGGACGACCCCGCGTCCCTTGTTATCGTGCGCGAGGTAGTAATTCCATGCCGCCACCACATCGCCGTAGCCTAAGTCGCGGTCGACAGTCATCGGCTTGCCCGCCATCGTGGCGCGCAGCGCCGTCAACGTGACCTGGCGATACATCGGGGCAAACAGGCGGCACTTGGCAGCAAAACGCGCGAATTGCGCGTTGACCACACTCTTCTCGGCGATGGTGATGGTCAGGTCGGAGTTGGCCGTGGTTTGAGTGGAGACCGTGGGATACACGTAAAAGCAATCGATCGGCGGATTCTTGGCCGCATGAAATGCTTCACGACTGAGAGTTCCGTCGGCAGCGACGCTGGTCGCATCTTGGGGCGCGCTGCAGGCATCGGAATGGCCCGGCCGGCATAGCCACACTTCCGGTTTGGAGTAGTCCGTGGTCGAACCTGCGGCCGTGGCGGGCGGCGCGCAATGCAAGGAAAGCCCTAGCCCCACTATGGCGGCCGACAGCACCAACCGTCTCGACATAAAAAACTCCCCGTAAGATTGATCTCTACGGGGAGTATACCTTCGCGAAAATTCAGTAGCAGCTTTAGAAGATGTTCTTAGCCTCGTCCCAGGCTTTCATCACGCCCCAGATCAGCGGCACGCTCACCGCCAGCCAAACCAAGATCAAAGCCAGTTTCTCCGCTGCAGAGCGGCCGGTATTCCGCACTGCGGATTCTTGGACAGTGTCGAAGGCTTGTCCGTCCCTTGCGTCAAAGGTATTGGTATTCATGTCTTGCTCCGTATTGACAGTCCGATTTCTTGCGCCTAATAACAGCATCGAAATCGCGTCACAGAAAGTGACATTTATGTCAAAACGAGTTTCTTCGCGGCTATGCCGGCCGCGGCGGCGCCGTTTCCCGCATGAAAACCGCGCAGCCTCCGATCAGGGGCGGCACCAAGAAACACCAGATGCCCTGGAAGGCATAGAGCAGTGCCGCCGCCGCGCAGCCGATCGCAAAGGACGCCACGCTGCTGGAGAGCCGCGACAGCCTGGCGTGGATGACGGCGCGCGCGTCCGGCGAAACCCCGCGGATGAGGTCGGCGACATCGATCATGATTTGCGTGGTGCTGCCTGTCATGATGGTCGAGGGCGGCGAGGCGCTCATGTGGATGCGATGAATGGCGTTCTGGATGGCCATGGCCGACACCAAGGTCATGCCCGTCACCAGCGCCGGCAAGCCATCGCCATTGTTGAAGGGACCTAGAATCACCGCCAAGGCGCCCCCCGCCAGCAGCAGCGCCACGTTGAGGCCGAGCACCGTGCGCAGCACCGGCAGTGTTGTCGTTGAGAGCAGCTGGCTGAGCAGGCGGGTGGCGATCACCATGATGCAGAACATGGGTAGCGCCAACAGTTTGGTGACCGCGCCGCTGGTGCCCAGTACCAGTGCTGCGCCCAGCGTCACGAAGTTGCCCGTGACATGCGTCGTGAAAAGCCCGTGCAAGGCGAGGAAGCCTGCGGTATCCACGTAGCCGCCATTCACGCTCAGCACATTCGACAATGAAGGTTTCATAGGCATCTCGGGTGAACTATCGGTGATCGTTTCGGTACTATATCTGCATGAAATTGTCTCAAGGGCCTGCCGTGGCAGGGCTGACCGCGATCCTGGTTGCCGTGGGCGGCCCCGCCGTTGGCGGCCCCGCCGCCAGCGCCAACTCCGCCGCCGCTTACGGAATTCCGACCCGAGTTGAACCGCTGCGCTGCCTGAAGATGCCTGCGCTGGCCACGGGAGCGATCCCAAAGCTCTTGTCCCAGACCGGCGCCTTCAGCGACACGGCCCGTATGACCCCGAGCAACGGCCTCATTCCCTACGACCTGGTGGTGGCGTTTTGGTCCGATGGCGCCCAGAAATCGCGCTGGGTGGCGGTCCCGCGAGGCAAGATTGACTACAGCGCCAGCGGCGAATGGAAATTCCCTGCCTGTACGGTATTCGTCAAGAATTTCGACCTACCCATCGACTCGCGCAACCCCGATGCCAATCGGCGGCTCGAGACCCGCCTGTTGGTGCGCGACAGCCAGGGAGGCGACAATGGAGTCACCTACCAGTGGCGGC
>JAXDQN010000318.1:0-3517 GCA_034667865.1 Gammaproteobacteria bacterium | reverse complement strand
CTCGTGGTGGTCGGTGTATCCGGTGCGGGCATGGTGATAGTGACTCTGAATGGCAAGCAAGAGGCCAAGAAGGTATCTATCGAGGCGAAATTGCTCGGCGAGGAACAGGACATGCTCGAGGATTTGCTGGCGGCTGCCATCAATGACGGCGTGCGCAAGATCGCCGCGCGCAGCCAGGAAAAATACGCGGGCCTGATGTCCGGCCTGAATCTGCCGCCGGGCGTGAAGCTGCCTTTCTAAGCGGCGTCGATGAAGTACACGCCCACCTTGGCACGCTTGATCGATTCGCTGCGCTGCTTGCCCGGCGTCGGTCCGAAGTCGGCGCAGCGCATGGCGTTTTATCTGCTGGAGCGCGATCGCGATGGCGGCCGCATCTTGAGTCAGGCTTTGGCGGAAGCATTGAGCAGCGTCGGACATTGCAAGCGTTGCCGCATGCTGACGGAGAGCGAGTTGTGTACGACTTGCGCATCGACTCAGCGCGATGTCGCGCAGCTGTGCGTGGTGGAGTCCCCCGCGGATGTGGTTGCCATCGAACAGTCGGGCGGCTATCGCGGCCGTTACTTCGTGCTGATGGGGCACCTCTCGCCGCTCGATGGCGTCGGACCCGCGGAACTGGGCTTGGATGACTTCGAGCGGCTGTTGGGCGAGGGCGAAGTCCGTGAAGTGATTCTGGCCACCAATCCCACCGCCGAAGGCGAGGCCACCGCGCACTATCTGGGCGAGATGGCGCTACGCCTGGGACTGAAAGCCTCCAGAATCGCGCACGGCGTACCGGTGGGTGGTGAACTCGAATATGTCGATGGCGGCACACTGGCGCATGCCCTGGCGGGGCGCACCAACGTTTCGTGAGTCGCGCGCACTAGCTACTGCGCCAATTTCTCATACAGGCGAAACAAGCGGCGGTAGCTCTCGTAGCGACGCGCAGAAATTTGTTGGTTGAGTACCGCCGTGCGCACCGCGCAGCCCGGCTCCTCCATGTGGCGGCAGTCTTTGAAGCGGCAGTTGACGCTGCGTTCGAGGATTTCGATGAAGCCCCGCTCGGCGGCGCGCACCAGGCTGGCCGGCGGCGCAAAATCCCGCACGCCCGGCGCGTCGATCATGGCCGCATGCGGCGCCAGCTGATACCAACGCGCGGTGGTGGTGGTATGCCGTCCCTCGGCGTCGCGCGTCAGCTCGGCGGTGAGCGCGGCGGCGTCCGGCGCGAGCGCATTGACCAACGATGACTTGCCGACGCCCGATTGGCCGACCAGCATGGTGACCTTGCCGGCAAATTCAGCCGCGAGCAGCTCGAGACCGGTGCGCGTCTGACAGCTGATTTCCAAGCAGGTCAAATTCAGCTTGCGATACTCTTGCAGCTGCGCCTGGATGCTCTCCAGCACCAAGTCGCTTTTGTTGACGATGAGAATGGCGTCCAAATCCTTCATGCCGGCGCCGGCCCAATAGCGGTCCACCAAAAACCAATCCGGCGTGGGTTCGGGGGCGACCACGATGGCCAGCCGATCGATATTGGCGGCCACCGGCTCGGGACGGCCCCGCGCATCGATGCGCTCGATGAGATTGCGCCGCGGCTCAATGGACTCGACCGATGGACCATCGGCAGATGGCGGATAGCCCCAGGCAACCCGATCGCCGCAAACCACGCGCAGTTTTCGCCCCAGCAGGCCGCAGCGCACGACGCCTTGCTGCGCCTGGACCAGTGCGCCGCGTCCGTAACTGGCCAGGACGGTGCCGGTGCCGCCTGCTACCATTACCGATTAACCTGCTGAAACACCATGAAATCCCCTGAAAATCTCATTTGGATCGATTTAGAGATGACTGGCCTGAAGCCCGATTCCGATCTCATCATCGAGATCGCGACGATCGTAACCGACAAGCACCTCAACATGCTCGCCGAAGGACCGGTCTACGCCGTACATCAGAGCGAAGCTGTGCTGGCGGGCATGGATGACTGGAATCGCAATCAGCATGGCAAGTCCGGGCTGGCGGCCCGGGTTCTGGCCAGCGATGTCGATGCGCCGGCCGCGGAGCAGGGCACGCTGCAATTTTTGCGGCAATGGGCTGAGCCTAAGCGCTCGCCGATGTGCGGCAACAGCATCTGCCAGGACCGCCGCTTCCTGGCGCGCTACATGCCCGAGCTCGAGGCCTTCTTCCACTATCGCAATCTCGACGTGAGCACGCTCAAGGAGTTGGCGCAGCGCTGGGCGCCGAAAGTCTCGGAAGGCTTTCGCAAGGACTCGACGCATCTCGCGCTCGACGACGTGCGCGAATCGATCCGTGAGCTGCAGTACTACCGCGAGCGTCTGCTGCGGGTGTAACCGGCCGCCGTCACTTCTTTTTGTCGCCGGCGAGAAACATCCAGGTTTCCACCACGGTATCCGGATTCAGCGACAGGCTGTCGATACCCTGTTCGACCAGCCAACGCGCCAGTTCCGGATGATCGGAAGGACCCTGGCCGCAAATTCCCACGTATTTGTTCTGCGCCCGGCAAGCTTTGATCGCCAGGGCCATCAGGAATTTCACCGCTTCGTCGCGCTCGTCGAAGGACTTGGCGACCACGCTGGAGTCGCGATCGAGTCCCAGCGCCAGCTGCGTCATGTCGTTCGAGCCGATCGACATGCCGTCGAAATATTCCAAGTACTTGTCGGCGAGCACCGCATTGGTCGGCAGTTCGCACATCATGATGTGCTTCAGGCCGTTATCGCCGCGCTTCAAGCCGTTCTCGGCCAGCAACTCGGTGACCGCCTTGGCTTCGGTCAAGGTGCGTATGAAGGGCACCATGATTTGCACATTGGTCAGGCCCATCTCATTGCGCACGCGCTTCAGGGCGCGGCATTCGAGCTCGAAACAGGGCCTGAAAACCTTATCGATGTAGCGCGAGGCGCCGCGAAAGCC
This sequence comes from Gammaproteobacteria bacterium, assembly GCA_034667865.1. Taxonomy (GTDB): domain Bacteria; phylum Pseudomonadota; class Gammaproteobacteria; order Steroidobacterales; family Steroidobacteraceae; genus Bog-1198. The sequence continues at coordinate 625 of JAXDQN010000318.1, read as the reverse complement.
CAGCATGGGGTTTTCTTCATGCGGCTCATAGTTCTTGCCGCCGATCAGATTGGCGTACTCATTGGATTTGAAATCTGACAGCCGCACGATGACCGGCTCGGGCGCAAAGGCGCAGGCAATTTGCGCAATGCCCTCGGCCAGCTTGTCGACATAGAAATTCACCGGGCCGTCGTAGCCGGCGATTTGCTTGGTGATGGTGTCTTTGAGCTCGGCACTTTGCTTGTCGAATTCCAGCAGCGCGCGCGGATGCACGCCGATCATGCGATTGATGATGAATTCGAGCCGCGCCAATCCCACGCCCTTGTGGGGGATGGCGGCAAAATCGAAGGCCCGATCCGGGTTGCCGACGTTCATGGTGATCTTGACCGGGATTTCCGGCATCGCATCCATTTCGATGTTGCGCTGGACGAATTCCAGCATGCCGTCGTACACGTAGCCGGTATCGCCTTCGGCGCAGGAAATCGTCACCGCCTGGTCTTCTTTGATGTCCTGAGTCGCGGTGCCGCTGCCGACGATGGCCGGTATGCCGAGTTCGCGCGCAATGATGGCCGCGTGGCAGGTGCGGCCGCCGCGGTTGGTGACGATGGCCGAGGCGCGCTTCATCACCGGCTCCCAGTCCGGGTCC
>JAXDQN010000317.1:0-4199 GCA_034667865.1 Gammaproteobacteria bacterium | reverse complement strand
TGGCTGGTCGATCCGAATGACTATCTGCGGCCGCTGGTGTACAACCTGAAGAACGAAGACTGATCCAATGAACCATTGAGTGGTCGGGCCGGTGTACGCACCGGCCCTTTTTTTGCCTGCCTCGGGCCGCAGCGCGTCACCGAAGGACTTAGGCTAATATGACTCGATTGTGCAGCACAGCGAGTCGAAGCAACCGGGGGTCGGCGTAGTTCTGACGATCATTGGCCTGGATGCGGCGGGCATCGGGTTGACGCTGCCGATACTTCCGCGGCTGTTGAGCGAAGTTGCGCATACCACCGAGCTGGGCTGGCGCTTCGGCGCGTTCTTAGGCCTGTACGCGCTGATGCAGTTTCTGTTTTCCCCGGTGCTCGGCATGTGGAGCGACAAGATCGGCCGCCGGCCGGTGCTATTGGGGTCACTCGCCGGCGCCACCATCGACTACCTATTCATGGCGCTCGCGCCCTCCTTATCGCTGCTGTTCGTCGGCCGCGCGATCGCGGGTCTCACCGGCGCCAGTCAGGCGGTTGCGTCAGCGTACATTTCTGACGTCACGTCGGAGACACAACGGGCGCGGCGTTTCGGACAGCTCAGCGCTTTCCAAGGTTTGGGTTTCATCGGCGGACCGCTCCTCGGTGGGTTGCTGGGCGATGTTTGGCTTCGCGGCCCGTTCGTTGCCGCGGCGGTATTGAACGGCATGACCTTTCTCGTCACCTTGTTTTTGCTGCGCGAACCCGCCCGCCACCATCCGCCGACGGAGCAAGAGACATCTCTCAATCCCATCAAACCGTTCCAGTGGGCATTGTCCATTCCCAGCCTGCTGCCCTTGCTGTTGATCTACATGGTGTTCACGCTCATCGGCCAAGTGGGCGCCACCATCTGGGTGATTTATGGCGCGGATCAGTTCGCCTGGACGCCGCTGTGGATCGGAATTTCCATCGCCTGCTTCGGCCTGGGCCATGCCATCGCCCAAGCTTTCCTGGCCGGACCGGTCGCAGAGCGTTTCGGCGAGCGTGCCGCGCTGTTGGTGGGCGTGGCGTCAGATTCCGTGGGGTCGGTGGTGCTGGGATTCGCGACGCGCGGCTGGATCGCTTTTTCGCTGATGCCGTTGTTTTGTCTGGGCGGCTTAGGGTTTCCGGCGTTGCAATCGCTGCTTACGCGGCAGGCCGATGCCCAAAGTCAGGGACGCCTGCAGGGCGTACTCGCCAGCCTGTTGAGCTTGACCTCCATCATCGGACCACTGGCGATCAGCGCGCTGTACTTCGCGACGCGTTCCCGCTTTCCAGGTCTGGTATGGATCGCAGCCGCGTCGCTCTACCTCATCATCCTGCCCGCCTTGATCAACCTCTCTGCAAAACCGCGCGCGGTTTCGGCAGCGTAACGGGGTGACTCAGACCGGGGGCAATGACGCAGCCTTCTGCACCACCTCATCGATCGACACATAGCGCTCGCGAAACTCCGGCGGCCAGCGCGCCGGACGCCCGCTGGAAAGCTCAATGCAGGCATATTCGATCTCGGCTCGGGCGAGCGTCACGTTATCTGCCTCGCGTAGGACTTGGAAGCGGCGCCGAACACGCAACTTGCCCTCGGACCTCAGCAGCCAAGTTGCGACGTGAGCCAAGTCGCCCATCACCGCGGGACGCAGATAAGCGATCACGCTGCGTATCACGGCCATGCCGCGATCGAGCTGCAGGCATCTCTCTATCGGCAAACCCAATGCCGCCGAATGATCCCAAGCAGTGCGGTCAAACCACGTCATGTAAACGGTGTTGTTGACGTGTTCGTAGGCATCGATGTCGGCCGGTGCCACGGCGATGGAGGTGATGTGAGGCGCGGGTAGATCCCAATTCATCGATACAGTCTAAACGATGCGCGCCGGCCCACCCGCAATCGGGAAGGGGACGGGCTTACGCCCGTCGCCCTCCCACACCACCGGACGTGCGGTTCCGCATCCGGCGGTTCAACTTAAACTCTGGAGTCGCTGATGGGTTCCCATCAGTGAGACCAGCCCCTTGTGCGTGAAGTAATTGGCTGGCAACGCGTGGTTCATATGGGATGCTCCTGCATTCCACCACGGACCGTGGCCATTGCCAGCGCTGAGGCGCGCACGCTCGGCATCCAACCCCAAAGCGCATAGCTTACTGGCTCTGGTGCACCCTCGCTTCCATTGCCGCCACAGCAGGCAACGCAACCGACGTCGTACCCAGCCATCCAGCTCCTCTAAAACCCCTTTGCTTTCGGTGAGCCGGAAGTAATTGATCCAGCCCCGCAGCAGCGGGTTGAGGTCTTCGATGGTGTGGGCCAGTGATCGGCCACGCCCGGTACGCATCAGATCGCGTACCTTTTGGGTCAGTCGTTGCACGCTGGCCGGTGCTATCCGCAGACGACTCTCCCGATGCGCCGTGACACTGAACCCTAGGAACTTACGCTCCCAAGGCCGTGCCACCGCGCTTTTCTCGGTGTTGATGCGCAGCTTCAAGGCCCCCTCGAGGAAAGTCCTGACTCCGCTCATCACTCGTTCCCCCGCCACGCCACTGCGCACATAGATGTTGCAGTCATCGGCGTAGCGGCAGAACGATAGTTCTCGTCTCTCCAGTTCATGATCCAGATCGTTGAGCAGGATGTTGGACAGCAGCGGTGAGAGCGGACCGCCTTGCGGCGTACCCTCCGTGCGCGGCTCAACCAACCCTTCATTCATCATTCCGGCTTCCAGGAACCGGCGGATCAGCTTCAACACTCGTGCATCGTTGACCTGCCTCGATACCCGCGCCATCAGCACATCGTGATTGACCCGATCAAAGAACTTCTCCTCATCGACGCCCGGCGCACCTTTGTTCTTGACCACCCGTTGATACGCTAGCTGCAAGTTGCTGCGTTCGACCACCTCTTCCATGAGTTTGTGGTCCTCCGATTTCGTTCGCCCAGATGTCGCCGTGCCACGCTCTGCACCGCCTCGCTTCGTGCGCGGCTTCCGGCCTGCACCCCCCGCCTCGGCCACCCTTGCGGGTGCTTCTGCTTCATCGCTTCGCTTCGAGATCATCCGTCCTACTCTCGGCTTCGTTGTTCGGCCCTTCGGCGCCGTCGCCTAATATGGCCTCTGCTGACTTCTGCAATCGCATCCGAGGACCTTCCGATCCCCGTAGCCTTACGCGGCACGTTTGCAGATCTCCCCGGGTATTGCGCACCCACCTTCACGCTTATGCGCGTCGGATATACGACAACGCGTTCCATACATGTATCGGGCTTTGCATCTTTTGGCCTGCTCACCCCACGGTATCGCCTCTATCCGCTTCCTGTTCGTCGCGCCAGCGCTTTGCTTCCGGCTTCCTTCCGACTCTCAGTCACCCAAGACGCCGTTGCCTTCCGCTAACACTTGCCCATGTCGGCTGTGTAGAGGACTTTCACCTCCAAAGGGGTGCGCCCTGCCGGGCGCACCAAACAAAAACGCCGAGGCGAAATCGCCTCGGCGTGGGAGGGACGGCTACCCCACGGTGGCCGTAATTGTCGTCGCGTTATTTCAGATAGAAGGTTGCGCTGGCGTAGACGAATCGGCCAACCGGGTTGCCGTAGCTCAAGTCATAGCCGCCGACAAAGTTGTTGTTGACGCCGGCATAGTTTGAATACGGCGGGTTCTTGTCGAACAAGTTGCGCGCGCCGAGGGTGAACTTGAATTGCTGCAGGCCTGTCCAGTTGACTTGGGCATCAACCGTGTCGTATGCCGACACCTCGCGATTCACCTGGGTGAATGAACTCGGCCCATCGTGATATTTCTTCTGCCAGTTCTGAGTCACCGAGAAATCAAAATTATCGATGTCGTATACCACACTTGCCACATAGCGGAAGCGCGACACGTAGCCAACCGTGTTGACTTCCTGATCCAATTGACCGGTCCAACTTCCATTCGGATTCTGGATCGCATACTTGTAAAAATACGTGCCGTTACCGAGCAATCTCATACGACCCACTGGCAAATTGAAGGCGTACTTTAGATCCATATCCAGGCCGCTGACCTCTGATTTGAACAGGTTCTGATTGGTCTGCGTGATCGAAACGATATTGCCGTTGGCGTCGCGAGTGACGAAGCTCGCGAACTGGGTGGCCGAGGCTGCACTTGCCAAAATGGTGCCTACGGGCAGACCGCCAACCACAATCTGATTTTTCAGATAGATCCAGAAAGAATCCAGATCGATGGATAGATCCTT
>JAXDQN010000316.1:0-4214 GCA_034667865.1 Gammaproteobacteria bacterium | reverse complement strand
CTAAATTAGGCTCTAACACCATTCCGCGTTGGTGCGACAGCCGCTCATTGAGCGCCTGCAACTTTCGGCTCGTGGCCGTGTTTTCCAGCAAGGGCAACCATACAGGGGAAGCAAGATGCGCGCGATTTCAACAGCTGTTGTGACGCTGGCCGTTTGTTTTGCGGTGTGCGGCATCAGCGAAGCCAAGGGATGTTTGAAGGGGGCGGCCGTAGGCGGAGTGGTCGGTCACGTCGCCGGGCATCACGCCGTGGTCGGGGCCGCCGCCGGCTGTGTCATCGAGCATCATCGCGAGAAGGTGCGCGACAAGGCGGCAGCTCGTCCCGCGGCAGCGCCGCCGCCGGCATTGCCGCCTTCAGCAGCGCCATCTCAATCCACCGTTTAGCAATCCCGGGCCAAAGTCGCGGCTCAGGTCACAGTTTTGCAATCGAGACGGATGATTAGAATTGACCCTGGGAGGATTCTTTATCGTCTGACATTGGCGGCCAGTTGCTTGATTATGGTGCCTGAAGGAGACTGCCCATGATCGAGATGCCGCTTAAACACTTCTTGCTCGCCTCAGATTTCGATCAAACTCTGAGTTTCAAGGATTCGGGTGTGGTGCTCAGCGAGATGCTGGGCATTTCGGGATTTGAGGAGCGCGTCGCGGGGCTGGCCCGCAGCAACTTGGTGCAGCAAGGCGGCGAGCTGGCGTATTTGATTCGTCATGATCCGGAATTTCGCGGTGTTCGCCCCGAACATCTGTATGAGACAGGGCGACGCGTCCGCCTGAAAAGTGCGATTCCGGCGCTCGCCGACTTCATGAAAAATGGCGTGCAGGGCTACCGCTTCTCCTTTTTCGTCATTTCCGCGGCACCTCGTGAAATCGTCATATCTGCTTTGGATGGAATTATTCCGCCCGAGCATATTTACGGTACGGAATTGGAATTCGATCCCAAATCGGGCGAAGTGCGTTCGGTGCTGCGTGTGCCTGCGGGTTACGGCAAGGTGGCGGTGATCGAAGAGCTGCAACATCGGCTCGGCGTGACGCCAGATCGAGTCATCTATGTAGGCGACGGCAGCTCGGACATTCACGTCATGTTGCATGTGAACAATCACGACGGATTTACGATCGCCGTTTCCGAGAACCAACAACTGGCGCGCATCGCGAAGAGCACGGTGCTGAGCGAAAATGCATTCAGCATCATGATCCCGATTCTGGATCAGCTGCTGCATTGGCGCGCGGGCGATATTCGCGATCTATTCGAGTCGTATGGCCTGACATTGAATGAGTGGCAGAAAGACCGAACGGACCGGGTGAAAATCGGCGAATTCACTCAATTGTCCACAGCGGCGGAGCAGATGGCATGAGTCCGCTGTTCACCGAGTGCTTGGGTTGGACTGCGACTGCGGTCTTTGTCGGATCCTACTTCTTCGGCAGGCCGGCGTCATTGCGCAAGGTGCAGATGCTGGGCGCACTGCTTTGGGTCACCTACGGCGCTTTGATCAGCGCATCGCCGGTCATTGTTGCGAATTTGCTGGTCTTCGGTGCGGCGGCGTGGACTGCGCTGCGCAAGCCCACGGCGACGGAAGGCTCGGCCGCCTAGCGAGATTTACGCGCGTGGTCGACGGCGGATTGCAAACCCTGCAAGTCGCCGATATTCCACACCACGTACTGGCCCACCATAAGTCCTGGCGTTCCTTGCAAATTCAAGGCATTTGCTTCGATCTGATTGCGATCCAGCAACTGATCGATGGCCGCGCCGTGAACTTCCTGATCCTTCTTTAAGCGCGGCATGTCGACTCCTGCCCGCTGCAAGGCCGCATCCACCTGGGCATCTTGAGCAAGGCGCGGTGCGCTCATCAGCGCTTCGTGCGCCTGCAGGTACTTACCCTGCCATTGCGCCGCCAAGGCTGATCTGGCGGCATACTTGGAGACGCCGCCGAAAATAGGCCACTCTTTATATAGGACCGCCACGTTGGGGTCTTTACCAACCAGGGCGCCGAACGCCGGGGCCAATTTGCGGCAGTAAGAGCAGTTGTAGTCGAAATACTCCACCACGGTGATGTTGGCGTGCGTGGAGCCGAAAAGCGGGGCGCCTGGATCGGTCAAAATCTGTTTCTGCCCGGCTGCCGTCACCAGGGCGGCATCCTGGGCGCGGCTGGTGGAGGCGAGGGCGGTCAGGACCAACATCGCTGCCGTCATGAACCCGGCTGTTGACATTGTACTTTTCATCTTGGCCCCAATCCTCTGTTACCCACTCCTCAGCAGACCGGTTCAGTCTAGCGGGTATTGCAACTTTGAGAACCGGTATGCGAGATAATGCAGCCACGAACGTAAGGAGCCGGTTATGGCAAAATACTTCAAGAATCCTGAGGCGATTTCCGCCTTGTCGCCCGAGCAGCATCGTGTGACACAACGCAGCGGCACCGAGGCACCGGGATCCGGCGCATATCTTCACAACAAAGAGCCCGGCATCTACGTGGATATCGTGTCGGGCGAGCCACTATTCGCCTCTGCGGACAAGTATGAATCGGGGTGCGGCTGGCCAAGTTTCACCAAACCCATTGAACCGGCGAATGTGCAGGAGCTGCGCGATGCTTCTCTCGGTATGGTGCGCACTGAAGTGCGTTCGGCGGGCGGCGACAGCCATCTGGGCCACGTGTTTGAGGACGGCCCCGCTGACCGCGGTGGGTTGCGTTATTGCATCAATTCGGCGTCGCTGCGCTTTGTTCCGCGCGACAAGATGCAGGCCGCGGGCTATGGCGAATATTTGAATCAAGTGGAGGATACAAAATGAGCGAAGAACGCGCCGTTTTGGCTGGCGGCTGTTTTTGGGGCATGCAGGATCTGCTGCGCAAATATGACGGCATCATTTCCACGCGGGTCGGTTACAGCGGCGGCGATGTGCGCAATGCGACCTACCGCAACCACGGCACGCACGCCGAGGCCATCGAGATCATTTTCGATCCTGCCAAACTCAGCTATCGGCAGCTGCTGGAATTTTTCTTTCAGATCCACGATCCGACCACCAAGAATCGCCAGGGCAATGACCGGGGCAGCAGCTATCGCTCGGCGATCTTTTATGTCAGCGAGTCGCAGGAACGGATCGCCGAGGAAACCATTGCAGAGGTCAATGCGTCGGGACTTTGGCCCGACCAGGTAGTGACCGAGGTCGCCCCGGTGGGCGATTTCTGGGAAGCGGAGCCTGAGCATCAAGATTACCTGGAGCGTTATCCGGATGGCTACACCTGTCATTTCATCCGGCCGACCTGGAAACTGCGCGCCAAGGAACACGCGGCTTAATCGGCTTTCAGGGTTTCGCCCGAGGATAGTCGGGCGAAACTCTGCCGCGTCGCTATAATTTCCCGCGGACATTCGCCGTGGCCAGTGATTACTCCATGCTATTCACAGACTTACCAAGTAGGGTGACTTTGCCGTGAAGCTATTGTCGCGGCTATTCGGCGCCACCGCTGAAACACCTCCGATGGCCAGCCCTGGGGAGCAGTCCGCGGCGCCTGTCAATGAAGAGCATCAGCGGATCGAGGCCATCGGCCAATTGCCTGACGGCGAGTTGCTGCGTGCTTTGGCCGGCGTGGCATTAACCAAGGATCAGCAGGAGCGACCATCGCCCCTCGAGGAGCGCGCGGCGCAAGCTCGATTCGCGCAGCTGGTCGATAGCGGGGCCGTAAATCTCGCGGGGTTTTCCGTGGAGGCGCTGGCGGAGCTGGCGGTGCAAGGTTCCACCAGCCGGCTGCGCCAGCGGGCGGCCGAGGCGGTGCAGGATCCGGCGCAATTGCGTGAATTGCTGAAGCAGGTTCGCGCCAAGGACAAAAACGTTTATAGAATTCTCAAGCAGAAGCTTGATGCGCTCAACGCCAAGGATCGCGAAGCCGCTGCAATCGTTGAGGAGATCAATTCAATTTGCACCGCGCTCGATCGGCACAGCCATCGGGTTTTCGACCCTCTGTATTCGGGGGTCTTCGAGCATCATCACCATCGATGGCTTGAACTGACGACATCACCGGACGCTGAGCAAAGCCGCCGCGCCGGCGAGGCGATTGCGCGTTGCCAGACTGTGATTACCGAGCATGCGGAGCAAGTGGCTCGCCAGGCGCAGGAACAGGCGGCGCAGCTCGCTGCGCGGGAATCGCAGCGACTGGCGCACGAGGTCGCTGCTGCTGAGGCCGAAGCTAAAGCGGAAACTGAAGCGCGCTTGCGAGAGGAAGCGGCGGCG
>JAXDQN010000315.1:0-5495 GCA_034667865.1 Gammaproteobacteria bacterium | reverse complement strand
GTTGCTCCCGACCTGAGCAACAGGTGGGGCTAACTGCGGCACTTAAGGCTTTCCGCTCGAGGCGGACTTGCACAATGTTGCCAGCAAGCAATGGCCCCTGGGGTTTACAAAATTAGGGTCAGGAGGTTTCCGTTCCGCATCGAACACCGCAGGCAGCGCCAAATTTAATCGTGAGCAGGACCGCAACTCGCCGCTCAGACTCGAACTCAAAGTTCCAGCTGTTGGCCCTTCTCCAAGGCCGACTCTACGCGCTCGCGCAGGATACGCAAGCGGCCACCGACATCGGAATCGAGATTGGTGTCACGGTTGCGAAAGCGAATCAACTCATTCGCCATATTGAGCGCCGCGATCACCGCAATCCGATCCAAGCCGACCACTTTTCCGCTGTCGCGGATCTCGCGCATTTTACCGTTGAGGAACTCGGCCGAATCAAGCAGATCCGAGCGTTCCTCCAGCGGACAGGTGATGTGATATTCCTTTTCCAGAATTCGCACGCTCACTCTGGCCTGATTTTCGCTCATGCCTGTTCCATCGACTTCAGTCGACCAATCATGGCCTCCACCCTGCCACGAACCTGTTCATTTTTCTGCAACAGGGTGGCGCGCTCGGATGTCAGCGTATCCTGACGCTGGCGTAACGCCCGGTTTTCTTCCTTGATGTGACTGACAGTGATGATGAGGTCTTCCAAGCGCTTTTCCAAGCGCTTCAGCTCGAGTTCGACAGCTGACTTCGGGTTGGGTTCGTTCATAGGCCTGCCAATATAGAGCGGGCGATTGCGCAATGCAAAGGCCAGCGCGTGCTTCTGCCGCATGGGCGCCGGTGCTGTATTATTCCGCCAATCATGCTGTCGGATATCAGATTTAAAGACTTTGAAGACGTGCTCGCCACGGCGGGCAGCCTGGCGGACGCGGCCGAGGCCCATGGCTCACTGTGCGGCGCGCTATGTTCAATGTCGCCTTACAAGATGCAGGATTGGGTCAATGAAATCCTGCCCGACAGCGCTTCGCTGTCGGAGGAATCTGCGGCGATGATCGAGAGGGTGTTCACCGCGACCGCCGCCACTTTCGGCGAGCAGGGGATGGAATTCGAACCGCTGCTGCCGGATGACGAATCGCCCCTGAACGGCCGCGCCTACGCGCTTGCATTATGGTGCACCGGATTTCTCTATGGGCTGGGTACCGGCGCCATCTCCGATTTGGAAGGGTTGAACGGCGATGTCGGGGAGATCGTCCGCGACTTCACCGAAATCTCGCGGGCAACCGGCGATGATGCCGACTCGGATGAGTCCAACGAACAGGCCTACGCCGAATTGGTCGAGTTCATCCGGGTGGCGGCGCAGGTGGTGTTCGAAGAACTGCTGCCGCTGCGCCGGCAGGTTTACCCGGCGCAACAGCGCTTGCACTGAACCGCAATGGATCGCACTGAGTTCGCGCGGCGGCGGCGCCAATTCATGCGAATCATCGGCAAGGATGCCATCGCGATCCTGCCCGCCGCACCGGTGCGCCATCGCAATGGCGACATCGAGTACGCCTACAGACAAGACAGCCATTTCCATTACTTGAGCGGTTTCCCGGAACCCGACTCGGTTGCCGTGCTGTGTCCCGGGCGGCCGCAGGGCGAATACTTATTGTTCGTGCGCGAACGCGACCCGCTGCGCGAATCGTGGGATGGCGCCCGCGCCGGCACTGAGGGCGCGGTGCAGATCTACGGGGCGGACGATGCCTTCCCCATCGCCGACATTGACGAGATCTTGCCCGGCCTGCTGGAGCAGCGTTCGCAGATCTTCTACTCCATGGGCACGCACCTGGACTTCGATCCGCGCCTCACCGGATGGGTCAGCGGCCTGCGGGTGCAAACCAGGCAGGCCGACGGTGGCATGCAGGAGTTTGTTGCGCTGAACCATGTGCTGGACGACATGCGCCTATATAAGAGCCGCCCCGAGCAAGCGCGGCTGCGGCGTGCCTCCCAGATCGCCGTCGGGGCGCATCGGCGCGCCATTCGCTTCGCCCAACCCGGTCGCATGGAGTACGAAGTGATGGCCGAGGTGCTGCACGAGTTCCGCTCGCACAACGCTGACACTTCTTATCATCCGATCGTCGGTGGCGGCGCCAATGCCTGCGTCATGCACTACCGCAACAACGACCAGCCGCTGTGCGACGGGGATCTGCTGCTGCTGGATGCCGGCTGCGAGCATGATTTTTACGCCTCGGATATTACCCGCACCTTTCCCATCAGTGGGCGCTTCAGCCCGGTGCAGCGCGCCGTATACGAGGTGGTGCTGGAAGCGCAACTGGCCGCCATCGATAAGGTGCGGCCGGGCAATCATTGGAATCAGCCGCATGAGGCGGCGGTGCGCGTCATCACCCAGGGGTTGGTGAAGCTGGGACTGCTGAAGGGTTCCGTGCCAAAGTTGATTCGCGATCAGGCCTACCAGCCGTTCTTCAATCACCGCACGGGCCACTGGCTGGGACTCGATGTGCACGATGTGGGCGACTACAAGGTGGGCGGGGAGTGGCGGGTATTGGAACCCGGCATGGCGCTCACCGTCGAACCCGGAATCTATATCCGTCCTTCGGTGCAGGTGCCCAGGGAATTTTGGAACATCGGCGTGCGAATCGAAGATGACGTGCTGGTCACCCGGCAAGCACCCGACGTTTTGACCGCCGCGCTGGAGAAGACCGCGGATGCAATCGAGTCACTGCGATGAGCGAGCCTGATAGCTACGACATTGCGATCGTGGGCGGCGGCATGGTGGGGGCCACCCTGGCAGTGGCCTTGGCGCCGCTCAAGCTGCGCATGGCCCTCATCGAAGCGGTGCCGCACCACGCAGCGGCGCAGCCGAGCTTTGATGAGCGCACGACTGCCCTATCGAACGGCAGCCGGCGAATCCTCGAAACCATTGGTGTCTGGCCGCAGCTGGACGCATCTGCCAGTGCGATTCGCAAAATTCACGTCTCGGACCAGGGACGCTTCGGTTTCGCGCGCATCGATGCGGCTGAACAGGGATTGGCTGCCATGGGATACGTGGCGCCGAACCGTGCATTGGGCGACGCCCTGTGGACACGTCTGCCTGCCGAGGGGATGCGGGTGTTCTGTCCGGCCGAAGTGGCGCAGGTTGAGTCGAACACGGACGCCGTGCTGATCGAGGTGCGTCAAGGCGGCGTCGAAGCAACGATCCGTGCCAAGCTGGTGGTGGCTGCGGACGGCGTGAACTCTGCGGTACGCCGCGCATTCGGCGTCGATGCGCAGGTGCGGGACTACGAGCAGACGGCGGTGATCACCACTATTTTGCCGCAACGCTTCCATGAGCACGTGGCTTACGAGCGCTTTACCTCGCAGGGACCGCTGGCGCTGCTGCCCCTCGAGGGTGGTCGCTGCACACTGGTGCTGACCTTGTCGCCGCAGGCAGCGAAGGATGCCCTGCAATGGTCTGATGCCGAATTTATCGCCGAAGTGCAGCGACGCTTCGGGTTTCGTCTTGGACGCTTCCTCAAGGTGGGCCGCCGCGTGCCCTATCCTCTGGCGCTGAGCCGTGCGGAACGCACCAGCGAGGGCCGCTGCGTCATCATTGGCAATGCGGCCCAGGGCCTGCATCCGGTGGCCGGCATGGGTTTCAATCTCGGTCTGCGCGATGTGGCCAGCTTGGCCGAACTGCTGGCCGATCATGCCGATGATCCAGACTTCGATGCCGGCGGTGCGCAACTGTTGGCAACCTACGATGCGTGGCGCGCGGCGGATCGCGGCGGCGTCATCGCATTCACCGATGGCTTGGTGCGGCTGTTTTCCAATCCACTGCGCGGGGTACAGCGATTGCGCAACCTCGGCTTGCTGGCCTTCGACCTGTTGCCGCCGGCGAAGGCCGCACTGTCGCGCCTCAGCACCGGCGCCAACGGACGCGTGCCTAAATTGGCGCGCGGCGTCGGCTTGTCGCCTCGGAGCGCGCCATGAGCGGCGGAGGAGCGCGCGATTTTGACGTGATCATTGTCGGCGGCGGCGTCAGTGGGGCGGCGCTGGCCGCACTGTTGGCGGCCCGCAACGTGTGTGCGGCCGGCGGGGTGGCTGTGGTGGCGGATCGGCCGGCGCAAGCGCCCGTGGCCGGCGCGGATTGGGATGTGCGGGTGTTCGCACTGAGCCGCTCGTCAGAGCGATTGCTGCGGGCCTGCGGCGTGTGGCAGCTGCTGCCGCCGACGCGCAAGTTTGCCTACGAGCGCATGTGCGTTTGGGACGCAGACGGGTCTCCCGGCGGAGCCGCTTCACTGCTATTCGATGCAGCGCAGCTCGGCGAAGCCAACCTAGGCCATATCGTCGACGGGCGAGCGCTGCAATGGCAGTGTTGGCAGGCGGCGCGCGCTTCGGGCGCCGCTCTCATCGAGGGATCATTGCACTCGATTGCCATCAGCGAGGATCAGGTGGCGCTGCGTCTGCAGGATGGCCGCGACCTGCGCGCCAAGTTGCTGGTCGCGGCCGACGGCACGGAGTCGAAGTGCCGCGAGCTGCTGCAGATCGGCAGCGCCGGCCATACTTATCATCAAGACGCATTGGTGGCGCATGTGCGCACCACACGTCCGCACCAGAACACCGCCTGGCAGCGATTTCTGCCCACCGGACCGTTGGCATTCCTGCCGCTCGATGACGGCCGTAGTTCCATCGTGTGGAGTGCCGCTCGATCGCGGGCTGCGGAACTGCGCGCGATGTCGCCCGAGGCGCTGGGCGCAGCCTTGACGGCAGCCAGCGGCGAGGCGCTGGGTCAGTGCATCCTCACCACTGCGCCGGCGAGTTTCCCGTTGAAGCTGCAGTACGCCATGGAATACGCGCGGCCGCGCGCCGTGCTATTGGGCGATGCGGCGCATGTGGTTCATCCGCTGGCGGGACAGGGATTGAATTTGGGCTTGTTGGATTGCGGCGCCTTGGTGCAGGTGTTGGAACAGGCGGGCGGAGCGGCGAATTTTGGCGACTACGCGGTGTTGCGCCGCTACGAGCGATGGCGCCGCAGCGAAAATCTTCTGGCAGCCGGGGCGCTCGATGGATTGGAGCGCTTATTCAGCAACTCAGATCCCTTAAGCGCAGGCCTGCGTTCGGCGGGACTCAACGTGGTGGCAAGGCTGCCGTTCCTCAAGCGCGGCTTTGCGCGCCATGCCTTGGGGCTGGCCGGCGATGTGCCGGATTTCTTGAAGGCCGAGATGCGCTAAAGGCGGTCGAGTTTGGCCGCGCAGATAAAGTCGTTCACCGACAAGCCGCCGATCGAGTGAGTGGAGAAGGTGACGTCACAGTAGCCGTAGCCCACTTTCAGGTCGGGGTGATGATCTTCGGTATTGGCGATGTGCGCCAGCGCATTGACGAAACTCATGGTGCGGTAGAAGTCCTTGAACTTCAAAGCGCGCGTCAAGCTCTTCGAGTCCTTGGCGATCCGCCAATCCTTGTGCAGCTGCTTGCGAAATGCCTTGGCCTTGGCAGGCGTCAAGGGTGGAACGCCGCCTTCGCAGGGTGCGCAGTTT
>JAXDQN010000314.1:0-3701 GCA_034667865.1 Gammaproteobacteria bacterium | reverse complement strand
GACGTTTTTGAAGGCTTGGCTGTCGACGCTGCAGGGCGGCATGGTTTACGCCATGGTGTTGTATGCATTGACGTTGACCGTGAGCTATCTGATCGATTCGAAATTTCGTCTGGCGCAACAGGTCGCCGATGGGGCTCGTCTCAATGAGCAGCTGTCAAATGCACGGCTGGACGCGCTGCGCCATCAAATCGAACCGCATTTCATTTTCAATTCTCTCAATGCCACTGCGGGGCTGGTGCGCGAGGGACGCAATGACGATGCGGTGCGCATGATCGTGGGCTTGAGCGAGTTCCTGCGACGAGTGTCCAGGGACTTCAAGACGCATCAAGTGACGCTGGCGCAGGAAATGGAATTTCTGGAAAAGTATCTGGAGATTCAAAAGGTGCGTTTCACGGATCGGCTGCGGGTGACCCTGCAAGTGCCCCCTGAGCTGATGGATGCGCAAATCCCCACATTGCTGTTGCAGCCCATCGTGGAGAATGCCTTGAAACACGGTATTGCGAAGCGCGTGCAAGGTGGTGTGGTTCGCGTGGTTGCCGCCAATTCGGGCGGCCGACTGCGCGTCAACATCTACAATGATGGGCCGCTGCTTGAACCAAATTGGGAAGCCGCGCGGGGCGGAATCGGCCTGGCGAATCTGCGCACGCGCCTGGGACTGCTGTACGGCAATGAGTTCGAGTTGCGCATGGAAAACGTTGAAGCATCGGGCGTGGAAGTACGCGTGTCCGTGCCCTATCGGAAGGCCAGCTGATGGGTATACACGCCTTGGTGGTGGACGATGAGCAATTGGCGCGCAGCAGCCTGACGCTGTTGCTGCGGGCTGATCCCGACATTCAATCCATTGCGGAATGCGCGTCGGGGGCGGAGGCCGTCGATGCCATACGGCGCACACATCCCGACATCGTGTTTCTCGATGTGCAGATGCCGGAGTGCGGGGGCTTCGATGTGCTCGAGCGGCTGATCGGCTTGGACCTGCCGGTGATCGTATTCGTCACGGCCTACGATGAGTATGCGCTTCAGGCCTTCGATGCCGGTGCGCTGGACTATCTGCTGAAGCCCTTTGATGATGCGCGTTTCAAGCTGGCGCTGGAACGCGCCAAGGAGAAATTGGGTCGCCGCAACGAGGCGTCCCCGCGCTTGCAGCGCCTGGCGGTGAAGGAATCGGGCACGGTGTACTACGTGCCGATCGCGGATATCGATTGGATCGAAGCGGCCGACTACTACGCCTGCCTGCACGTCGGCCCCAAGTCGCATCTGCTGCGCAGGAGCATTGCCGATCTGGTGAGCGATCTGGATGCGGAATTATTTTGCCGGATTCACCGCTCGGTGATCGTCAACTTGCGCCGTGTGACCGGTCTCGAGGTGGATGGCACCGGGGAGTACGAAGTGGTCCTGCACGGCGGCCAGAAACTGCGCTTGAGCCGGCGATTCCGCAAGGACTTCATGGCGCGCATGAATACCAGTCCGATGCGGGTGTGAGGTGCACTAGAAAGCGGCGGGATACAGTCCGCCGTCGAGCAGAATGTTCTGGCCGGTGATGTAGCCGGCGTGGACGCTGCATAAGAAAGCGCAGGTTTGACCGAACTCGGCCGGTGTGCCGAAGCGCTTGGCGGGAATGTCGGCTTTGGAGCGCTCTTCGGCTTCCGCCTCGGTGGTGTGCAGGCGCTTGGCGGCGACGCCGAAGCCGCCCCGCAGGCGGGCGGTGTCGAATTTCCCCGGTAGCATGTTGTTGATCGTGACGTTCTTGTCGGCGACGCTGCGGGCGACGCCGGCCATGAAAGCGGTGAGGCCGGCGCGGGCGCCGCTGGATAGGTCCAGTCCGGAGATGGGCATTTTCACGCTCATCGAGGTGATGTTGACGATGCGGCCGAATTTTCGCGCCACCATGGAGTCGATCACTTTCTGCACCAGTTCGATGGGGGTGACCATGTTCATGGTGACGCCGTCCAGAATGGCCTGGCGATTGAGCTCGCGGAAATTCTTGAACGGCGGTCCGCCGTTGTTGTTGATCAAAATATCGGGGTTGGGGCAGGCGGCCAGCAGCGCGGCTTGGCCTTCGGCGGTGGACACGTCGGCGAGCACCGACTTGACCTCCACCCCACTGGCGCGGCGAATTTCTTCGGCGGTCTGATCCAGTAATTGGGTATTGCGCCCATTGATTACCAGTGACACGCCGGCCTCGGCGAGGGCAAGGGCGCAGCCCTTCCCCAGCCCTTGGCTGGATGCGCAAACGATGGCGGTTCGACCGCGTAACCCTAAATCCATACCTTTCCTCCGCGGTCAAAAAATTGATCGGCGCTTGCAAAGAACCCGAAACGATCGTATAGCCGGTAGTGCGATCACGCAACTTGAAGGGGAGAGAGATTTTGGCTATCGAACGAATTCAAAGTGGACCGCGCATGTCGCAGGTGGTCATTCACAACAAGACGGTGTACTTGTCGGGTCAGGTGGCGGAGTCCGCGCGCGGCAAGAACGTCACCGTGCAGACCACGGAGATCCTGGCGTCCATCGACCGTCTGTTGGCGGCAGCGAAGACCGATAAAAGCAATCTGCTGTCGGCCATGATTTGGCTGACCGATATGAGCACTTTTTCGGAGATGAACAAGGTGTGGGAGGCGTGGGTGGTGCCCGGTGCGACGCCGGCGCGGGCGACGGTGCTGAGTGCGCAGCTGGCGGCCAGCGATTTCAAGATCGAAATCGCGGTGATTGCCGCGCAGGCGTGAATGGAGCCGAACTTCACCCCGTGGCAGGAGCTTCGAAATGTGCTCGAGGAGCTGCGCGCGCGCGAACCGATCTTTCACCGACCGGAATTTGGCAATGCGCGGACGGACCTGGAGCGCTTGATGCATGAGTCCTACTGGGAAGTGGGCGCGTCGGGAAAGTGCTACAGCCGCGAATTCGTTCTACAGACCCTGTTGACGCGGGTGCCCGATCCCACCGAGGCATCTTGGGTGGTGCGCGATTTCCAGGTGCGCGAAATCGCGGCGGACAATTATCTGGCGACGTATACGCTATTCCAGGGTGTGCGCGTGTCGCGGCGCGCGACACTGTGGCGGCGCGGACCGCCGGGCTGGCAGATTCTGTACCACCAGGGCACGTTGGCGGCGGCGCAGACCTAAAACTGTGCTGCAGCTGCAAAATATCTTCAAGTCCTTCGAAGGCAGGCCGGTCTTAAGCGATGTGAATCTGCGTATTGCCGATGGCGCGACGCATGCGCTGATCGGCTCCAGCGGTTCCGGTAAGACCACCTTGCTGCGCATCACCTTGGGGTTGATTCCCTTCGATCGCGGCTACGTGAAGATCAATGATCAGCCGCTGCTGTCGTTCACGCCGGTGGAGTGGGCGGCACGCATCGGCTACGTGCCGCAGGATGGCGGATTGTTTCCGCACATCAGCGGCAGGCAAAATGTGTCGCTGATCGCGAAGCTGCGCGGTTGGAACCGCGCCAAGCTCGACGCCAGGGTCGAGGAGTTGCGCAAGCTGGTGGATCTCGACGCGGCGATTCTCAATCGATTTCCGCATGAGATGAGCGGTGGTCAGATGCAGCGCGTGGCCATCATGCGGGCGGCGATGATGGATCCCTCGGTCATGCTGTTGGATGAGCCGATGGCGGCACTGGATCCCCTGATTCGGCGCTCTCTGCAAACCGAACTGAAAGCCATCTTTGCGCGCTTGGGCAAGACGGTATTGCTGGTGACCCA
>JAXDQN010000313.1:0-6008 GCA_034667865.1 Gammaproteobacteria bacterium | reverse complement strand
CGGCGCCGGCTATGATCAACCTCATCACTCATTCGATCGCCCCCGAGAATTGTTGACAAATCTTCACGTAAACCCCTGTGGACGCAGTGTTTCCCAAAGAATATTGGGAGCGCATTATACACAGTTCAGCGAACACCCTTTAAGGTCGGCGTAATGCGGAACACTCGCGTGTTCGTGTTTTTTTTCATCAGAGCGGTCGTGGTCGGGCTCGCCGTCGCGTTTCTCGTGGTTTGGTGGAACCCGACGCTGCTCGGAGCACGCACCACGACGGCGCCGTTGCAAACCTTGCCTCCCGCCGTGAGCCCGCTGCCCACCGCCACCAAGGGTCTGCCGCCGACGGTGGTCATGCAGAGTTTTGCCGATTCCGTGGCCCGAGCGGCGCCGGCCGTCGTCAATATCTATACCGCGCGCGTAGTCACCGAGCGTACCCAGGCCACTCCCTTGGATCAATTGTTCGGCGATTACTGGCCGAGCTATCGGCGCCGAATCGAGCGCAGCTTGGGCTCCGGCGTGATCGTCGATGCCAAGGGCACTATTGTCACCAATCAGCATGTGATTGCGCAGGCGGACTCCATCCGGGTACAGCTCGCCGATGGCCGGATCGCCGAAGCCACCATCATCGGCCAGGATCCGGACACCGACATTGCAATCCTCAGGTTGGAGGTCGGTAACCTGCCGGTGATGCCATTGGGACGCTCCGATACCTTGAGGGTGGGCGACATCGTGCTGGCCATCGGCAATCCTTATGGCTTGAGTCAAACCGTGACCCAGGGGATCGTCAGCGCGACGGGGCGCGGCCAGCTGGGACTGGCCACTTTCGAGAATTTCATACAAACCGATGCCGCCATCAATCTGGGCAACTCGGGCGGCGCACTCATCGATGCGCACGGCGACTTGGTCGGGATCAACACCGCCGTCCTCAACCGCAATTACGGCGGCCCGGAGGGAATCGGCTTTGCCATTCCCGTCAATCTGGTGCGCGGCGTCATGGAGCAAATCCTCAGCAAAGGCCATGTGGTGCGCGGCTGGTTGGGCTTTGTGCCGCAGGATTTGACCGACGAACAAGGCGCACAGATTGGCGCCGCCAGCGGCGGTAATGCAGGCGCCAGCGGCGGCGCCGTGGCGGTTGCCAACATCTTGGTCAAAAGCCCGGCCTATGAAGCGGGCGTGCGGCCGAATGATCTGATTACCGCCGTGGGCGGCGAGCCGGTGCGCTCTGCGCAAGATCTGGTGAGCCGGATTGCCGCGCTGAAACCCGGTTCACAGGTCGAAATCGAAGGTCGGCGCGGACGCGAAACCTTCAAAATCAGGCTGGCCGTGCTCGAGCGGCCGACGCGCCAGGCGCCGCCGGCGCCGGAACGCCAATAGTCCGGGGCACTTAGGGCGTGCGCCGAATCTTGGCGCCCAGCTGCTGCAGCTTTTCCTCGATCGCCGCATAGCCGCGATCGATGTGATAAATGCGTTCGATATCCGTCCTGCCGTCCGCCACCAGCGCCGCGAGCACCAGGCTGGCCGAGGCGCGCAAATCCGTGGCCATCACCGGCGCCGCCGTCAGCCGCTCGACTCCGTTGATGATGGCAGTGTTGCCCTCGAGGCGGATCTCGGCGCCCATGCGCCGCATTTCCAACATATGCATGAAACGGTTTTCAAAAATCGTTTCCACGATGGTGCCGACACCGCTGGCCACCGTGTTCAGCGCGGCGAACTGCGCCTGCATGTCGGTGGGGAATGCCGGATAGGGTGCGGTGCGAATGTCCACCGCCTTGGGTCGTCGGCCGCGCATATCGACTTCGATCCACGTATCCCCCACTTCCAGCTTGGCGCCCGACTCCTGCAGCTTGCCGATCACGGCGTCCAAATGATCGGGCCGGGTGTTCTTGACGCGAATATGTCCGCCGGTAATGGCGCCGGCCACCAGGTAAGTGCCGGTCTCGATCCGATCGGGCAACACTTCATAGGCGGTGCCATTCAGCCGCTCGACGCCCTGCACCACGATGCGGTCGGTTCCCGCGCCTTTGATGTTGGCGCCCATCGCGATCAGAAAATTAGCGAGATCCACCACTTCTGGTTCGCGGGCGGCATTCTCCAGCACAGTCTCGCCATCGGCCAACGTCGCCGCCATCATCAGGTTTTCGGTGCCGGTGACCGTCACCGTTTCCAGCACCAGCCGCGCGCCTTTCAGTCGGCCCGCGCGTGCCTTGATATAACCATTCTCTATATGTATGTCCGCGCCCATGGCCTGCAGTCCCGCCACATGGATGTTCACCGGCCGTGCGCCGATGGCGCAGCCGCCGGGCAGGGACACATCGGCTGAGCCGAAGCGCGCCAGCAGAGGACCGAGCACCAGGATGGACGCGCGCATGGTTTTCACCAGCTGATACGGCGCGAAATATTCCTTGATGCTGGAAGCATCCACCTCGATGCGCATCTTCTCGTCGATCGTCACCGATACGCCCATGCGCCCCAGCAATTCGATCATCGTGGTCACATCCTGAAGATGCGGCACATTCGACACCGTGACCGGCCCATCTGCCAATAGGCAGCCTGCCAATATCGGCAGCGTCGCATTCTTGGCGCCGGAGATGCGGATCTCGCCCTCGAGCGGAATACCGCCTTGAATCTGTAACTTATCCACGTCCCTGCCTTGAATATTCCTCGGGAGTAAACACTTGCAATGCCAGCGCGTGGATTTCGTTGCCCACTGCTGCGCCTAACGTCGAGTACACCAGCTGATGCCGTTGCACCGCGCGCTTGCCGACGAAGGCCGGCGCCACGACCACGGCCTCGAAATGTACATTGTCATCGCTGGTCACCAGCGCCTGGCTGCCGCCCAAGCCCGCCTCGATGAGTTGCGCTACCTGTTGTGCATTCATGCCTGCTCCTGAAATTGTTACCAGCATACGCGGTATCATTCGCGTATGAATTCCGGCTTCAGCGACGAAAGCCTGGTCGATCTCGGCCGCCAGGCGCTCACCATCGAGATCGATGGATTGCGCGCGCAGCTGCCGCGCTTGGGTGTGGATTTTGCACGTGCCTGCCGAATTTGTCTTAACTGCCGTGGGCGGGTCGTGGTCACGGGCATGGGCAAATCCGGTCATATCGGCGGCAAGATTGCCGCCACGCTGGCCAGCACCGGAACCCCATCCTTCTTCGTGCACCCGGGCGAGGCCAGTCACGGCGACGTGGGCATGATCACCCGCGAGGATGTGCTCTTGGCCCTGTCCAATTCCGGTGAGACTGCGGAAATACTCACCATTTTGCCGGTGATCAAGCGTCTCGGCGTGCCGCTGATCGCCCTCACCGGAAACCCCGACTCCGCGCTGGCGCGCATCGCCACCGTGCATCTGGACATTGGCGTGCCGGCCGAAGCCTGTCCATTGAATCTCGCGCCGACGGCGAGTACCACGGCCGCGTTGGCGGTGGGCGATGCGCTGGCGGTGGCGCTGCTCAAGGCGCGCGGCTTTACCGAAGAGGATTTTGCGCGCTCGCACCCCGCCGGCAATCTGGGTCGGCGGCTGTTATTCGTGCGCGATGTGATGCGCAGCGACGAGCATGTTCCCCGGGTGCACGCCGACACCACCATGCTCGATGGCTTGATGGAAATCACTTCCAAGGGCTTGGGTATGACGGCCATCGTCGATGCCGAGCAGCGCATGCTCGGCGTGTTTACCGACGGCGACCTGCGGCGCGCGCTGGACGCTGCCGCGGACCTGCGCGGCACGCGCATGGACCAAGTCATGACGCGCAATCCGAAGTCCGTGCATCCCGGCATGTTGGCGGCCGAGGCCGTGCATCTGATGGAAGCCCACCGCATCACCTCGCTCATCGTCACCGATGAGAACCGCAAGGTCGTCGGCGCACTCAACGTGCACGACCTGCTGCGCGCCGGTGTTATTTGAGCGCTCGCAAGCCCACACCCCTGGCGAAGATCGAACTGCTGGTGCTGGACGTGGACGGCGTATTGACCGATGGTCGGTTGTACTTCGGCGCCAAGGGAGAAGCGCTCAAGGTTTTTCACGTCCGCGATGGTCACGGCATCAAGCTGCTGTTGAATGCCGGTCTCCAGGTGGCGGCGTTCAGCGGCCGCCGCTCCGCTGCAGTCACCGCGCGCATGCGCGAACTGGGCGTGCGCAGCGTGGTGCAAGGTTGCACTGACAAAGTCGCCGCGCTGCAGCGGCTCGCCAAACGCCTGGAATTGGACCCCTTGAAGTGCGCCTGCATCGTCGATGACACACCGGATCTGGCGCTGATGTCCGCCGTGGGGTTTGCCGCCGCTGTCGCGGACGCGCACCCGATCGTGAAATCTGCGGCACATTGGGTCTCCCGCGCGCTGGGCGGACACGGCGCGGTGCGAGAATTATGCGATGCGCTGCTGCGCGCGCGGCATGGTGAGCGCCGATGATGCTCCGGGTGTTCACGGTGCTGGCGTTTCTTGCCCTCGGGATCAGCACTTGGATACTGAGTTCGCCCGCGCGCAAACCCGCGGCGCAGAATTCCACCGAAAAATCCGAGCTACCTGGCTATTACTTGAAAAATGCCGTTCTCACCGATTTCGACCTGGCGGGCACCCCGGGCATTCGGGTCGAAGCCGAACGCATCGACCAGGTCGACCACGGCAACGAAGTGCAGTTATCGAACGTCAAGGTCGAGTACCAGGCGCCGGGCGGGCAGACCTGGGAAATGGTGGGTGATACCGCTCACGTTCAACCCGGCGGGAAAATCGTCGATGTGGCAGGTCATGTGCGCCTCGAGGGCGCGCCGTCGGCATCGGATCCCACCCCTGCCATCATGCATGCCGACACCATGAGCTACGATGTCACCAACGGCATTGCCACCAGCAAGGGCGATGTGCGCATCGACTTCGGCAAGCATGTGCAGACCGCTCGCGGGCTCACCGCAAATTTGAAAGATCAGACCATACGCCTAGAATCCAAAGTGAATGGCCGCTTCCAACCGTAAATTTCACCGACTCGTGTCCGCCTGCGCGCTGGCATGCATTTGTGCAGCGCCCGCCCACCCCGCGGGCATCATTCCCAAACCCACTCAGCAGCCCATCGATGTGACCGCGCAGTTCGAGGAAGTGGACGCCAAGAACAAAACCATCTTTCTGCGCAAGGTGCGCATTGCGCAGGGCGACATGATCCTCACCGCGGATCAGGGGCAGGCGAAGGGCACCGGTGTGGAGAGTGCTTTCGATAACAGCGTCTGGGTGTTCAAGGGTACCGTCAAGGTGACCCTGGAGGCGGGCTCACTGAATTCGGATGAAGCGCAGGTGACCTTTACCAACAAGGTCTTGAGCAAAGCCGTGGTCACCGGACAGCCAGCCACTTTCCAGC
The DNA here is from genome assembly GCA_034667865.1 of Gammaproteobacteria bacterium. Classification (GTDB taxonomy): domain Bacteria; phylum Pseudomonadota; class Gammaproteobacteria; order Steroidobacterales; family Steroidobacteraceae; genus Bog-1198. Next base: position 672 of record JAXDQN010000313.1, on the reverse strand, counting down.
AAAAAATCCCCAAGTCCGACAAGACCGCGACCGGCCATGCGAATAGCATCGACTACGACGTCAGCAAGGGATTGGTGCACCTGACGCGCGACGCCTATTTGAATAACGGCCAGGTGGAGGTGCATGGCGAATCGTTGAAATACGACATCGCCAGACAGGTTTCCTCGGCGGAAGCCGCCGATCAGGATTCGCAGCGCGTGCACTTCGTCATCACCCCGCCGCCGCCGAAATCAGGCCCGCCACCCGCCTCGACGCCCGCCCCCACGCCGGCTGCGCCGCCGGCGGCCCCGCCGGCGGCGGCCCCTCCGAATCCATGAGCGTATTGCGAGCCCTGGGCCTCGCCAAAAGCTACAAATCACGGCAGGTAGTGCGAGATTTGTCCCTGGAGGTGGAAAGCGGCGAAGTCGTCGGCCTGCTCGGCCCCAACGGCGCCGGCAAAACCACGGCCTTTTATATGATCGTCGGTTTGTCGCGTTGCGAACAGGGTGAAATACACCTGGACAACCGCGACATCAGCCGCTTAGCGATGCACCGGCGCGCCCAGCTGGGCTTAGGCTACCTGCCGCAGGAACCCTCGGTATTTCGCAAGCTCTCCGTGGCAGACAACATCATGGCCATCCTGGAGACCCGACCCAAGCTGAACAGCGCCGCACGCGCTGAGCGGCTCAAGGA
>JAXDQN010000312.1:0-10602 GCA_034667865.1 Gammaproteobacteria bacterium | reverse complement strand
CGGCACCACGGCATTTTCCGCGGGGATCTGCACCACGAGGATGGTGCCGCCCGTGGCGGGGCTGCGCACGTCCAATCTGCCGCCGAGCGCGCGCACGCGATGACGCATCGAGGCCAGTCCGTGCGATGCGATCGCGGTAAAGCGGCCCATGGGAATCCCCTTGCCATCGTCGGCGATACGCAGCAGCAGAGTTTCCGCATCCAGGTCCAAACTGACATCCACCGTCTTCGCTTCGGAGTGCTTCAGAATGTTGGTAAATGCTTCCTGCGCGATTCGAAATAGTGCGATCGATGCTTCCGACTTGAAGCGCGGTTCTTCATCCGGATAGGACTCGATGCAGGTGAGTCCGGCGCCGCCGCAAGTCACTTTCAATTGCCAGCGTAGCGCGGCGAAAAGGCCAACGTTATCAAGAAGTGTTGGGCGCAATTCCTCGATGATGCGACGCTTCAGATCCACGCCGGCCGCGAGATTTTGTTGCACGCGATTCAACCGCTGTTTCATGTCAGGATCATTTTTCGCCAGATGTTGCTCGGCCCATGATATATCCATGCGCGCGCCCACCAGCAGGCCGCCCAATTCATCGTGCAATTCCCGGGCCAGGCTGGCCTTTTCGCGCTCGGCAACATTTTGCAGATGCGTCGACAGTTCCACCAATTCCTGGGTGCGCTGTTCCACTTCATGCTCGAGTTGCTGCTTCTGTTCGCGCAGCTCGGCTGTCATCAAGGTGCGACGCCGCATGTCCATGTATACGAGCCGAGCGGCGATGCCCACGAGCAGCATGCTGAAGATGGTGCCGGCGAACGTGATCCAGTGGCTCAAAGTCAGCGAGTTGAGCCAATGGCCATCGGCTGCCTCGCGCTCGAAGCCCTCGCGGTCGCGCAAGCGATCGAGCATGTCGCCGAGCGCTTGGCCGGTGTCCGAGCCGACGCGGGTCTTCACCAAATCGATGGCTGTCGAGGCGCCCTGGGTTTGCTGGATGGTGCGGATCATCGCCAGGTCCGCGAGCCGTTTGCCGATCAACACTTGCAGATTGCGCAAATCGACCGAGGCGCTCTGTGAGTCGCCGTAGGCGGCACGCAATTGATCCAATTCCGGTTCGACGGTTGCAACCGCCTTGTTGTACATCGCCAGATATTTCCCATCGTTGGTGAGCAAAAAGCCGCGCTGGGCGCCGACGGCTGTGGCCAGGGAATTCTGCAGCTCATCGATGATGTGGGCGCGCGTGGCGGATTTTTGCACGCGCTCGCCGGATTGCTGCAAGCCGGCTTGTCCCGCGCTGGTAATTGCGAAAATTCCGAGCAGGAAGCTGATAATCAGAAACGGCGGCACGGCCACATACCAGCGGCCCAAACCATCCAATGTATCGTTGAGAAGCTTCACCCATTGCATTGTGTGAACAAAGCATTCGCCTGTCCAGCGTAGCCAGATGCAGTCGATGGCCGCAATGAATTGAAATTTTTACTAGTAAGTCGCCAAACTCAATGTATCCGTTACATCGTCCACATTGAAAGCGGCGGGGATGGCGATGATGGGGACGCGCGCTTTGCCCTCGAGCCAGCTCTCCAGCGCTTCGCGCGGCATCGGCCTGGCATACAAGTAGCCCTGGGCAATGTCGCAGCCGAAATCGCGCAGCAACTTCGCGGCGGCTTCAGTCTCAATTCCTTCCGCGACCACTTTCAGCCCCAGACCATGTCCCATGTCGATGGCGGACTTCACCACCGTGGCGAATTCAGGATCAGATGCCAGGCCTTGCACGAAGCTGCGGTCGATCTTGACTTCGTGGACCGGCATCCGCGCGAGGTGGCTCAGCGAGGAGTAACCCGTGCCGAAGTCATCGATGGATAAGCTCACACCGAGTGCCGCGAGGGCGTCGAGCATTTGCAACGCGCGCGCCGGATCCTCGATGAAGCCGCTCTCGGTCAGCTCCAAGGTGAGCAGTGACGGCGGCAGCTGATGGCGCGTCAGTAACGCCGCGACGCGAGCGTCGAACCGTGCATCGCCCAAGTCGTCGGCGCTGATGTTCACCGCCAAGCTCAACGAGTGACCGGCGCGATGCCACTCGGCGGCCTGCGCAATGGCGTGATCCAGGGTCCAGCGCGTCATGCGGCGGATGAAGCCGGTCTGCTCGGCAAATGGAATGAAGTCAACCGGGCTGAGCAATCCGCGCGTCGGGTGCTGCCAGCGCAGCAGCACTTCGGCGCCCGCAACGCGGTTGGTCCCCAGTTCGATCTTCGGCTGGTAGTACAGCCGCAGTTCGTCGTGTTCCACGGCCTGCCGCAATTCGCCCAGCAAAGACAGTTGATCGAGGAGGGCGGCGGGCTTCAAAGCATCGTCATAGATCGCCAAAGGACGTTTCTCGCGCCGCGCGTTCTCCAGTGCCAGGTCCGCGAAGCGCATCAACTCATCTGCCGACAGGGCGTTGCCGGTGGCTTGGGCCAAGCCCAGAGTCGCAGAGATGTCGATGGGCTGCGCCTCGACATATACCGGCTCGGCCAGCGCCAACAGCAATGAGCCGCCCCATAGCTGCAAAGTGTCGCCCTGGCGCAGGGTGGTGAACGCGGCAAATTGGTCGGCTGCGAGGCGGGCCACCGCCGAGTTTACCGAGGGAACGGCGGCAATGCGTTCGGCCATTTTGATCAGTACGGCGTCACCCACCGCATATCCCAGATGCTCGTTAATGCGGCGAAAGCGATGCAGATTGATCACCGCCACGCCAATGGGCAGCGACGCGGATGCGAGCAACGCTTCGTTCAGCGCCGCGCCGAAGGCGACGCGGTTCATCAAGCCGGTCAAGGTGTCTGTGTAGGCCAGCCGGCGTATGGATTGGTCGCGGGATTGAACGGCGCTCTGCATTGAGTGCAGGCCTTCGGCCAGCACGCCGAGTTCGTCCCGCCGCTGCACACTGCGCGCGACGTCATAGCTGCCGGCGCGCATCTGATCCACCACCTTGGTCAGATCCTGCAGGGGCCGGGTAATGTTGCGTGCTATCCAAAACGCCGCCAAGCCGAAGGCCACCAAGCTGACGCCGGCGATCACAAACAGAATCTTGGTGAGCCGCTCGAAGGGAGCCCGGGCATCGGCCAGGGAACGCGCCAACACGGCGACTACCGCGGACTCGCCGATGCTGGACATTTCGATTCGACGCGTAGCGACATCCGTGCTCGCGGCACCGCCATGCGGCGCTTGGCTGATGACATCGCTCCAATGTCCCGCGATCTGCACTGACAAGGTCACCGACAATCCGGTGATGTCGGCGAGTTCGCGCGCCGCTTTGTCATCCAACTCGAAACCCATGGCAATCCACGCCACGGGCAGAGGACTGCGCACCGCCACGGTAACGAGCTGATAAATTCGGCCGCGATCCACCATCATGCTGGTGCCGCTCTCGCCGGCCTTCAACATGCGTGAAATCGGAAACGGCGTCCCGGCTTTGAGATGCGCGCCGGACGCGTCGATCACATCGCCGCTGAGTGTGGTGAGCACCACCATCGCAGCGCCGATGCGCCGACCGCTGTTCTCCAGAGCCGAATCCATGGTATCGGTATCCCGTGCCGCGACGGCTGCGCGAAATCCATAGTCGGCGGCAACTGCCTGGGCTGCCTGCGTCAGCTGGCGGCGATTGCTCTCCAGCAGACGCGAGAACACCGACGCTCCGACATCCAACTGGCGCTGCACCTCGAGTTGCGCGCTGGCGCGATTGGCGGCCGACACTGCACCCAGGGCAGCCGCCAGCACGGCAGCCAGCAGCAGCAAGAAGGTCACGGCAATGCGAGTGCGCAGGGCCATGGGCTACGCCGGCGGCGCTCCGAATGTGACAGACATCATAAGTCAGCCTAATTAAAGGCCTAGGGTAAACTCCGGTCTGCCTGAAGGCTGTGCGTTTGGACACAATCTGGGCACTGAGGAGCTGCGTAATCGCTTAAGATACGCGCCCTCATGCCCATCCTGCGTCTCGATAAAGTCTCCCTAAGTTTCGGACTCAAACCCCTGCTAGACCATGCGGATCTGCAAATCCGCAAGGGCGAGCGCGTCTGCCTGCTCGGCCGCAATGGTGAAGGCAAGTCATCGCTGCTGCAGCTGGTCACGCGCCAAATCCTGCCGGACAGCGGCGAGGTGTGGGTTCGCCCCGGCGTGCGGGTGGCGAGTTTGGCGCAGGAAGTGTCCGCGGCGAGCGATGAGCGGGTGCGCGAGGTGGTGCTCGCGGGCATTGTCGCCGGACATGCCGAGGATGATTGGCAGGCGCAGCTGCAGGTCGATCAGGTCATCGCGCGGCTGGGACTACCGGAAGACGCGCCGATGAGTTCGTTGTCCGGCGGCTGGCGGCGGCGCGCCATGTTGGGCAGGGCGCTGGTGGCGGCTCCCGATTTGCTGCTGTTGGACGAACCGACCAATCACCTCGACATCGATGCCATCACGTGGCTGGAGTCCATGATGCTGGAGTTCCGCGGCGCGCTGTTTTTCATCAGCCATGACCGCGCCTTCGTGCGGCGGTTGGCGACCAAGATCGTGGAATTGGACCGCGGCCAATTGCGGGTCTGGCCCGGCGACTACGACAACTATGTGCTGTTGAAGCAGGCGGCGCTGGAATCGGAAGCCAAGCACGCGGCCCTGTTCGACAAGAAGCTGGCCCAGGAAGAGGTCTGGATTCGCAAGGGCATCGAGGCGCGGCGCACGCGCAACGAGGGCCGTGTGCGGGCGCTGAAACAGCTGCGCATTCAACGCAGCGAGCGGCGTGAGCGCATCGGGCAGGTCGAGATTCGGGCCCAGGACGCCGCGCCATCCGGCAAATTGGTATTCGAAGCGCTCGACGTGGGCATGAACTTCGGCGGCGCGCCCGTGATCGCCGATTTTTCCGCGCGCATCATGCGCGGCGATCGCATCGGCATCATCGGGCCGAATGGCTGCGGAAAGTCGACCTTGATCAAATTGCTGGTGGGTGAATTGGAGCCGACGTCCGGCACCATCAAGCGAGGCACCAATTTAGCCGTTGCCTACTTCGATCAACAGCGCGATCAGCTCGATCCGACGCGCTCCATCATGGACAACGTCACCGGCGGCAGCGGCGACGCCGTTCTCATCGACGGGCAGCCGCGACACGTTTCAGGCTACCTGCGCGACTTCCTATTTCCTCCGGAACGCTTGAATGCCCCCATCACCATGTTGTCGGGCGGAGAGCGCAATCGCTTGCTGCTGGCGCGCTTGTTTGCCAAGCCCAGTAATTTACTGGTCATGGACGAGCCCACCAACGACCTCGACGCCGAGACCTTGGAATTGCTGGAAGAAATGGTTGCCAACTACAGCGGTACTCTGCTGCTGGTGAGCCACGACCGCGCATTTCTCGACAACGTGGTCACCAGCACCTTGGTGTTCGAGGGCGGCGCAAGGGTCAACGAATACGTGGGCGGCTACAGCGATTGGCTGAATCAGCCAAAAATCGGCGCGGCCAAAGCCATGCCGGCCCAAGCTTCGGCAAAAAATCCGCCCGCGCCCGCCGGCCCGACTGCCCGCAAAACACGCAAGCTTTCTTACAACGAGCAGCGCGAGCTGGCGCAGTTGCCGCAGCAGATCCAGCGCTTGGAAGCGCAGAGATCGGAGCTGCAAGCATGGGTCAGCGATCCGAATGCATTCAGCGCCGATCGCGCGCGGGCCGAGGCCGCGCTCAAGCGTTTGCAGTCACTGAGCGCGGAACTGGAGACGTCGTACGCGCGTTGGGACGAACTCGAGACGGCAAACGCTTAACGTCGCGGCCGCCCGCCGCGGCTCAACATGTCGCCCGACAATCCGCCGCCGGCGTCCGGAATCACCAGCGATGAGGCCTGCTCGCGGCGCATTTCCTGAAGGTCCCGCATAGTCTGCTGAACCGCCTGCTCGGCCGCCGCGCCAAATTTTTCGACGGCCACATCCAGAGTCATTGCATCGAGTTCGAAACTGATCGGCACCGCGCCCATCGGCGTCATGACCTGCGCCTGGCCGACGAAAATGACGGGGCGGGTGGTGTCCACCCCGCCGTCAGCGGCGACCGGCGTCATTTTGCGGATCGTGCCCACTTTACGATCGGTAAAAATTTCCTCGCGATAAATTTGCGTGGAATCCATGCTTGCCTGTCGGCCTTCGTTGGCGGAACTCATGCGCACCTCACCCTTGTCGCCCATTTCCAAAAGCTCACCCTAGCAGTTTTCGGGCCGCCGATGCAGGCTGATAGGATAGTCACTTGGCACACTCAGCTACAACACGTCGGGTTCCCGCGTGGACCACCCTATTGGGAATTGCCCTGTTCGGGCTGGCTGTCTATTGGTTGCATCATTTGTTGGGCCAATACCATTTGCGCGACATATTGGAGCGCGCCAAAGCGATTCCCACGGCCAAGATCTGGCGCGCTGCAATTCTTACCTGCGGTGGTTATGGCTGTTTGACTCTGTATGACGCGCTGGCGGTGCGATTCGCCGGCGCGCGTATCCCGTATCCGCGTGTTGCGCTGATCTCCTTCATGGGCTACGCCATCGGCCACAACGTCGGCTTGAACACCTTGAGCGGCGGCGCGATTCGCTATCGCGCTTACTCAGCGCTGGGATTGAGCGCCAAGCAGATCGCGACCATCATTGGCTTCGGCACGGTGACGTTCGGATTGGGCGCCGGCGTCCTGCTGGGTTTGTCGCTGTTGTCCAATGCCGGATTGTCCGGCTCGATATTGCATGTGCATGCGTGGCTGGCCATCGCCGCGGGATGCTTGCTGCTGTGTGGAGTCGCTGCGTATGTCTGGCTGGTGTGCACCCGGCATGCGCCGCTGAAGTTCTGGCGGCTGGAGATTCCGGTGCCGCGGCCGCGCTTTGCTTTCGCGCAGATCGGCATCGGCTGCATCGATTTGTTGTGCGCTGCGGGCGTGCTGTTCGTACTGCTGCCGACGCACGCCAGCATCAGCTTCGCGGCTTTCGCAGGCGTCTACCTGATTGCCCTTGCCGCCGGCGTGATCAGCAATGTGCCCGGCGGCATCGGCGTATTTGAGTTTGTCTTGCTGCTGCTGCTGCCGCAAGTGCCGCAGGATCGGATGCTGGGCGCGTTGGTGGTGTATCGCTCCATCTACTATTTTACGCCGTTCATCATTGCCTTGGTGTTGCTGGGCGTGCACGAGTTGTGGGTGCATCGCGGCCCGGCGGTACGCTTGCTGCAGCTCATCAGGACCTTCCTGATCGCGGTAACGCCGCAGGCGATCGCGGTGGCGGTGTTCCTGGCCGGCGCGGTGCTGCTGTTCTCCGGCGCCACGCCGGGCCTCGGTAATCGCTTGACGCTGCTGCGCGACTTCGTGCCCTTGCCGGTGCTCGAGTTGTCGCATTTGCTCGGCAGCGCCGTCGGCGTCGGCCTGCTGATCATTGCGCATGGTCTGTACCGCCGCTTGCACACCGCATGGTGGCTGACCATCTGGCTGTTGTGCGCGGGCGTCATCGTCTCGCTGCTCAAGGGTTTCGACTACGAAGAAGCCATCGTGCTCGGCATCGTGGCGATTCTGCTGGCCTCGGCGCGCAGGCGATTCTTGCGCCGCGCTTCGCTGGTCGATCAGCATTACTCAGGTCCCTGGGTGGTGGCATTCTTCCTGGTGCTGGCCACGGCGGGCTGGCTGGTGATTTTCGCGTATCGCCACCTGCCGTACGACAACGAGCTGTGGTGGCAGTTTGCATTTCATGCCTCGGCGCCGCGCAGCCTGCGCGGCTCGCTGCTGGCCGTGATGATTGGTGCGGCGTATGGGCTGTGGCGCGTGCTGCGGCCGGCCCGGCCGTCGTTCTCGCCCCCCACCAGCGCCGACTTGGAGCAGGTTGCGGCGTTGGTGGAGAAATCCGAAGACACCACCGCCAACCTGGCGCTGCTCGGTGACAAGAACCTGCTGTTCAACAGCGACCGTTCGGCCTGCATCATGTTTCAGGCTTCCGGAAACAGTTGGGTGGCCATGGGCGACCCGATTGGACCTGAGGAGCAGGGCGAATTGCTGGCCTGGGAATTCATGGAGCAGTGCGATGGCATGGCGGTGTCGCCGGTGTTCTACCAAGTGACGCCGCAGCGGTTGCCGCTGTACATCGATCTTGGCCTGACGTTGAGCAAACTGGGTGAAGAGGCGCGCGTAGAACTTCCCACCTTCGGCTTGGAAGGCCCGGCACGCGCGGATTTGCGCCAAGCGCAGCGGCGCGCGATTCGCGACGGCGCCAGTTTTGAGATGCTGCCGCGGACGCAGGTGAACCAGCTGCTGCCGCAGCTGCGCGCGGTATCCGACGCCTGGCTGGAGGAGAAAAACACCGCCGAAAAGCGCTTCTCGCTGGGATTTTTCGAGGAAAGCTACGTGGCGCATTTCGACGTCGGCGTGGTGCGCAGCAAGGGCGCCATCGTGGCCTTCGCCAATCTATGGCGCGGCGGCAGCAGCGAGTTGTCGGTGGACCTGATGCGCTACGACGGCAATGCGCCCAAGGGGGTCATCGACTACATGCTGGTCGAGTGCATGTTGTGGGGCAAAGCGAACGGATTTCGGTGGTTCAATCTCGGCATGGCGCCGCTGTCCGGTCTCGAGGATCACGCGCTGGCGCCCGCCTGGCACAAACTCGGCCGCATGGTGCAGCGCTATGGCGAGAATTTTTACAACTTCGAGGGCCTGCGCAAGTTCAAGGAAAAATTCGATCCGGTATGGCGGCCGCGCTACCTGGCCGCTCCCGCCGGTCTGGCCATGGCCGGCGCGCTCCTAGATGTCACCGCCTTGATTTCGGGCGGCGTGCGCAACGTACTGCGAAAGTAACGCTCAGGCGATCTGCGCTTCGATCTTCTGTGCCACTTCGCGCATCTTGGGAAGGAATTGCTCGACGGCGGTGCGCAGCGGCACTGCGGTGGCTGCATAACGCACGGTGACGGTCGCCAGAATGCGATCCTTGGCGCGCACGGGTATCGCCAAGCTGGTTTCCTCGGACACGCGGCGCGCGCGATGCGCCATGCCAAAGCCCTGGCTGCGCGTTTCGTTGAGCAAGCGCTCCACTTCAACGCGATTGCGCGCCAAACGATCCTCCGGCAGCGAGGAGCGCGCCAGCAGTTCCAGCAAAGAGTCACGCTGAACGGGCGAACAGAACGCGAGGTAGGCACGTCCGGCGGCAGAGGCCAGCATCGGGACGCGAACGCCCGCGCTGTATTGCTCCAGCGCCAGCGGGCTTTCGCGGTCGGTGGTTTCGCGGATCATCATGGTGGCGCCGGACGGGGTGGCCACTGCCACCGGCCAAACGATTTGCGCGCCCAAGCTCGCCAGCAAGGGCTTGGCGATGTGAGCCACCAGTGCCTCGTCATCGAAACCGTCCGACAGGGCGCGGACCATGATGGTCGGTCGGTAGCAATCGTCATGCGCATCGCGTTCGACATAACCGGCCAGTCGGAGGGTTTCCAGAATACGGTAGGTGGTGGTACGGGGCAGATCGACGGCACTGGCCAGGGTGTTGATGGCGGCGCGCTCGAGTCGATTCAATTCGGTGAGAACTTCCAATCCGCGATTCAGGGCACGTATGGGCCGCGTCGATTCGCGCGCGCCTTCCTCTGATATGACGTCTACGAGTGGGTCGGAAGCGGAGCTAACTTGTGCGTGCATGGTCCTTGTTATCCTCGAGGCTTGACGAATTTTGCTAAATGAATCATGTGCTTGCGATCTAGGGTGGGATCCATGACTGATGGACCCAGTTGCGCGTCAACTGCGCGAGCTGCGTGACCCACCCCCGTATATAAGTACCGTTTGGACCGAATCTGGTTGCCTAAGTTAGCGGGTTGAATATGCGGAAGTAGGGCGCGCGGCATTCAGCTACAATCCGCGGCCGATTTACACCCCAAAACCTTGAGGATCCAAGCTACATGTCGGAAGCGGTTTCAGCATCCCCCACGGGCTTGGCGGTCGATGCCGTCATCATCGGCGCAGGTCCGGTCGGACTGTTCCAGATCTTCGAACTCGGGCTGCTCGGCATCAGCGCGCACGTCATCGATTCGCTGGCCAGCCCCGGCGGTCAATGCACTGAGCTGTATCCCGACAAGCCGATCTACGACATCCCGGCTCTGCCGATTTGCGGCGCGCAGGAATTGATCGATCGCCTGCTCGAACAGGCCAAGCCGTTCAACGCGAGGTTTCACCTCGGCCAAGAGGTCACGGAGCTGAAGCGGTTGGAGGGCGGTAAATTCCATCTGGCCACCTCGTCCGGAACATCGCTGATCGCCGCTACGGTGGTGATCGCGGCCGGGGTCGGCTCGTTCCAAGCGCGGCGCTTGAGCGTCCCGGGGATCGAACCCTTGGAAGGCAAGTCGGTGCACTATCGGGTCAAAGCGGCGGCCGACTTTCACGGCAAGGATTTGGTCATCTGCGGCGGCGGAGACTCGGCGCTGGATTGGACCGTGGCGCTGTGCGAGAAGGCGCGCTCGCTCACCCTGGTGCATCGGCGCGCAGAATTTCGCGCAGCTCCGGCGACCGTGGCGCGCATGCGCGAACTGGTGGCGGCAGGAAAGATGCGGCTGCTCGAGGGCAACGTGGTTGCCATCGACCAGGAGTACGAAAAGATCACCGGCCTGCAGGTGCAGACAACGGATGGGCGCACGCAGCAGAGC
>JAXDQN010000311.1:0-5612 GCA_034667865.1 Gammaproteobacteria bacterium | reverse complement strand
CGCGCGGCCACGTGCAGGTCAACGAGCGCTTCGAAACCAATATTCCTGGAGTGTTCGCCGCCGGGGATGCCATCGGTCCGCCGGCGCTGGCCTGCGCCGCCGCCGATCAGGGACGCCGCGCGGCGCTGGCGGCCCTCGGTTTGCCGCCGCCGTCCGCCACCAGCCTGGTGCCCAGCGGCGTTTACACCATTCCGGAAATTGCCTGTGTCGGTTTGTCGCAAACCGAAGCGGCCGCGAAGAAAATCGACATCGTGGTCGGTCGCGCGGATTTTGCCGAAGTTGCGCGCGCGCACATCGCGGGCGAACCCAGCGGATTTCTGCTGCTGATTTGCGAGCGCGGCAGTGCGCGGGTGTTGGGCTGCCAAGTGTTGGGCGAGGGCGCGACCGAACTGGTGCACTTGGGGCAGGCGGCGATTGCTGCCGGGGCGACGGCCGATTTCTTCATCGAGCAGATATTCAACTTCCCGACCATGACCGAGGCGTATCGCATCGCGGCCTTCGACATTCTAAAGCAGCGCGCCGTGCCGCAAGCGTCTCACCTGAAATTGGCGGGCGCCGCCCGCTAAGGTCGTAGGGGCCACCCGGATTTGGAGGGGTCCAAATACAGGTGGCCTTCTGATGCGCTTGCTACAGGTTCCGGATCAAGATATCGCCGAACTCGCTGCACTTGACCTCGGTGGCGCCCGGCATCAATCGCGCGAAATCATAGGTGACCGTTTTCTGGGCGATGGATTTGTCCATGGCGCCGATGATGGCATCGGCCGCTTCCAGCCAGCCCATGTAACGCAGCATCATTTCACCGGACAAAATCACCGAGCCCGGATTGACCTTGTCGAGATCCGCATACTTGGGCGCCGTGCCATGCGTGGCTTCGAACACCGCATGGCCGGTCATGTAATTGATGTTGCCGCCCGGCGCGATGCCGATGCCGCCCACCTGCGCCGCCAGCGCATCGGATAAGTAGTCGCCGTTCAAGTTCATGGTAGCCACCACATCGAACTCATCGGGGCGGGTCAACACTTGCTGCAGGGTGATGTCCGCGATCGCATCCTTGATGATGACCTTGCCGGACTGCTTGGCCGCGTCCATCTGGGCGTTGGCTTCTTTTTCGCCGCTGGCCGCCTTGATGCGTTCCCATTGCTCCCAGGTGAACACCTGAGCAGGGAATTCCTTTTCGGCCAGCTGGTAGGACCAACCGCGGAAGGCGCCCTCGGTGAACTTCATGATGTTGCCCTTGTGCACGATCGTCACGCTCTTGCGCTTATTGTCGATCGCATACTTTACGGCGGCGCGAAACAGCCGGTCGGTGCCTTCCTTGGAAGCGGGCTTCAAGCCGATACCCGAGGTGTCGGGGAACCGGATTTTCGCGAACTGCTTGGGAAAATTCTGCTTGAACAGATCGAGGAATCTGTTGCATTCGGCCGAACCTTGCTCGAATTCGATGCCGGCGTAAATGTCCTCGGTGTTTTCGCGGAAGATCACCATGTCGACTTTCTCCGGTGTTTTGACCGGTGAAGGCACGCCCTTGAACCAGCGCACCGGGCGCAGGCACACGTACAAATCCAGCAGCTGGCGCAACGCCACGTTGAGCGAGCGGATACCGCCGCCCACCGGTGTCGTCAGCGGACCCTTGATGGACACCAAGTAGTCGCGGCAGGCCTGCACGGTTTCATCCGGCAGCCAGGTGTTGTAATTCTTGTTGGCTTTCTCGCCGGCAAAAACTTCCATCCACTGAATCTTGCGCTTGCCGCCGTAAGCTTTTTCCACGGCCGCATCGAACACCCGCACGCTGGCCCGCCAGATATCGCGTCCCGTGCCGTCGCCTTCGATGAAGGGAATGACGGGATTGATCGGTACATTCAATTTGCCGTTGGAGATGGTGATTTTCTCGCCGCCTGCGGGGATTCGCAGGTTGACGGGCTTGGCTTCTGACATTCGTTGGCTCCTGTAAACGCAGCCGCAATGCTAGCATGCGCACCCGGAGACCCGCATTGCGCACACTGAGATCCACACCTGCAAAAGACGGCTTTCGCATGCCCGCCGAATTCGAACGGCACTCGGGCTGCTGGATGCTGTGGCCGGAACGTTCCGACAATTGGCGCGAAGGCGCCAAGCCGGCGCAGGCCGTGTTCACGGCCATCGCCGCCGCGATCGCTTCCGGCGAAGCGGTGACGGTGGGAGTTTCCGCGGCGCAATTTCAGAATGCGCGCGCGCGCTTGCCGGCAGCAGTGCGCGTGCTGGAAGTCAGCAGCAACGATGCGTGGATTCGCGACACCGGTCCGACCTTCGTCATCGACGCGAAGGGACGACGCCGCGCAGTGGATTGGACCTTCAACGCCTGGGGCGGACTGCATGGCGGATTGTATTTTCCCTGGGACCGCGACGATGAGGTTGCGCAAAAGGTATCGGAAATAGAGGGCGCGGACCGCTACCGCACCCCCTTCGTGTTGGAAGGCGGCGCCATCCATGTGGATGGGCAGGGGACTTGCCTCACCACCGAAGAGTGCCTGTTGAATCCGAATCGCAATCCGCACCTGACGCGCGCCGACATCGAGGAGCAGCTGCGCCGCTATCTCGGCGTCACCCAGGTCATTTGGCTGGATCGCGGCGTGTACCTGGACGAGACCGGCGGTCATATCGATGAGCTCGCCTGCTTTACCGCAGCGGGGCACGTGGCGTTGACCTGGACCGAGGACCGCAAGGATCCTCAGTACGAGATCTCGGTGGATGCTTATCAAAGGCTGCGGCACGCCAAGGACGCGCGCGGCCGCAACTTGACCATTCACAAGATCCATCAGCCGGGACCGCTGTACATGACCGCTGCCGAAGCGGCGGGCATCGACATGCGGGCGGGCACGCATCCGCGCCGCGCGGGCGATCGCTTGCCGGCCTCTTATATCAACTTCTACGTCGCCAATCGGTGCGTGGTCATGCCGTTGTACGACAAGCGCCGCGATGCGGCCGCGATTCGAACGCTGCAGAAGCTGTTTCCCCGCCGCAAGGTGCTGGGAGTCGCGACCCGCGAAGTCCTGCTCGGGGGCGGCAACATCCATTGCATAACCCAGCAAGTGCCTCGCCCGTCGGGCGGTTAGCGGAACTTTACTGCGCGCAAACCCTCGAAAGCCTTTATTCTACGCAGCCCTTACCCCCTCAACTCGACCATAAATCGGAAGCCGTAGTGCACTCATCGTTCAAGTTACACGCGCATAGGGCGCTGGGCGCGCTGTTTGCCGCCGCCTTCATCCTGGCCGGTTGCCACAACAACAATCAAGACGCCGGCTTCGGCACCGGCTGGACCACCCTTTCCAGCGACCCGGATCCGCGATTCGCGAGCTACCTGGTGGTGGTCGACTCGGTGCTCATGACCGGCAAGAACGACGGCGTGGTGACCGCCATCGCAACCCCCGAACTGATCGATCTCACCAAGCTCAATAACATTTCGGAGCTCTGGGCGGGCGCCAGCCTGCCGATCGACACCTACACCTCGGCGACCATCACGCTGGACTACACCGCCGCGCAGATCGCGGTGATGGTCAATGGCGTGCCCACAGCAGTCAAAGTGCAGGACACCACCGGCGCCCCGGTGACCCAGGTGATCATCACCGTGGCTTTGGATCCCAGCAATCAACTGACGTTGACCGACACGCTGTCGGCGACCGATGCGCATCGACTGGCGTTCAACTTTGACATGACGGCCTCGAACAACGTGGACTTCACCACGACGCCCCCCACGTTGACCGTCAAGCCGTTCTTCACCGTATCCACCGCGGCGTCGGACAACAAGCTGATCCGGGTGCGCGGGCCGCTGATCAATTCCAGTTTGAATCAGAACACCTACACGGTGGTGACGCGGCCGTTTTTCGATGAAGTGGATAGCCTCGGCATATTGACCCTGTTCAACAGCCCCACGACGATCTATTCGATCGCCGGGAGCACTGTGGTCGGCACACCGGGTTTGAGCACCCTATCGACCAGTTCCGCCGGATCCACGATGACGGCGGCGTTCACCACCTTCCAACCCACGACGGTGCCGCAGCCCGGCGTGATTGCCGGCAAATTCAACAGCAAGTACGTCGTTGCCGGCGGAACCTTGGAGGATTTTTTCACCGACGGTTTGGAGGGCGATGTGATTGCGCGTTCAGGCAATAACTTGACGCTGCGCTCCGCGACGCTGTCGCAAACCTCCGCTCAGGCAGTGAATCTCATCCTTCCGGATTCGATCGTGACCTTAGGTCCCGGAACGCTGGTGACCTCGGACGGCATCCCGGGTCTCAGCCTCAATTCCAGTTCGGTCTCGGTGGGCCAGCACATCATCGTGCGCGGCCTGCTGACGTCGGTGGATCCGAACACGAATGCGGTCACCTTCGACGCCAGCGGCACCAGCGATACCGATACGGGGTCGGTGCGCATCGTGACGCAATCCACCCGGGTGTCGGGTTCGGTGGTCTCCACCGACGCCACCAGCACCGCGACTCTGAATCTGAACTCCATCAATGGCTGGCCGATCAGCGTATTCAATTTCGCGGGCACCGGTACCGCGTCCGGGCAGAACTCCAATCCGGCCGCGTATGTGGTGAACGCGAATGGATTGACCGTGCCTCCGGGGCCGCTGGGCAATCCGCTGGCGGCGGGGGACTTCTTGGCCGTCAATGGATTCAGCAGCGCTTTCGGGTCCGCACCGCCCGATTTCATCGCCTCCGAGATCAATGCGGAGCCCACCATCCCGGCCACCATCCAGGTGCTGTGGACCACGGGCGACACTGCCCCGTTCGCCACGGCGACCGCAACCAGTTTGAGCGTCAATTTGACCAATGCCACGCTCATCTCGGCCTCGATCCTGATCGCGGGCGAAACCATCGATATGACCACGCTGCCGGCATCGCCGCAGATCGTGCCGGCGGCGGCCACCAATGACCCGACCTCGGGATTGCCGCTATTCCGGCCGGTGTTTTCCGTCGGCAACAACCTGGTTGGCATCGAAAGTTTCAACACGTTGACGCCGTTGGAGGCCCAGGCGACCACGCTGTTCGCCGCCACTCCGGCGCTGAAATTCTTGGCTCGCGGCTCCTATGACCGCGCCACCAACACCTTTACTGCTTCCAGAATCAACGTCGTCCTCTAAACTAGCTCCCCATCATGGGGAAGCGGACACTGGGATATGGTTTGGCCGGGGTGCTGCTGCTCTGCTGCGCATGCGGTGGCGCGCCCAGCTGGGCGGCCGATGAGTTGCCGCCGATCCGGCCGCGCATCTGCCTGGTGCTCTCCGGCGGCGGCGCCCGCGGCATGGCCCACATCGGTGTCCTCAAAATCCTCGAAGAACTGAAAGTCCCGATCGATTGCATCGCCGGCACCAGCATGGGCGCCGTGGTCGGTGGCTTGTACGCCAGCGGCATGACCGCACAACAGATCGAATCCACCATTCGCTCCGTGGATTGGCAGGAGGCGTTTCGCGATGCGCCGCCACGGCGCGATCTGGGGTTCCGGCGCAAACAGGACGATCGTAATTTTCTGGTGCGACTGCCGCTTGGGTTGAAGCACGGCCAGATTCTGTTGCCCAAGGGCTTCATCCAGGGACAGAAACTGCAGGAGACATTGCGCCAGCTGACTCTGCC
>JAXDQN010000310.1:0-4040 GCA_034667865.1 Gammaproteobacteria bacterium | reverse complement strand
CGCTTTCCTGCACGCGCGGGGTGACTATGCCGCCACGGTGACCGGTCCGCTGGCGCGAGATCGTGGCGTGCCGATGCTGTGGGACTGCCGCGGCGACTCGCGCGCCGAACTTTATGAACGCATCGGCGCGGCCTCGCTCGGACAGCGGCTTCTGCTCGAACTGCGCGCCTGGATGTCGCTTCAGGACCTGAAGGCGGCGGGCGGCGCCTGTGCGGCGGCCTGTTTCGTCTCCGAGGCGCTGCGTGAACTGATGTCGGGCTATTGCAGCGGCAAGCCGAACTGGGTTCTGCCCTGCCTTGCCAACGAAAACGACTTTTTCTTCGACGAAAACTTGCGCCAGCGCATGCGCGCCGAATTGGGGGTCGGAAATGACGATCCGGTTTATGTCTATTCGGGTAGTCTGGCGGGTTACCAGTGCTTTGAGGATATGGTCTCCATCTTCGCCACGACGCTGCGGAAGCGGCCGAATGCGCATTTGATTGTGCTTACGCCCTACGTCGATGCGGCGCGGGAGAAGATCGCAGGGCTGCCGGCGGACCGGGTGGTCTGCCTAGCCGTCCCCAATGCCAAGGTGAACGACTATCTCAACGCTGCCGACTTTGGCTTCCTGCTGCGCGACGATACGCCGGTCAACCGGGTAGCCTTTCCGACCAAATTCGCCGAATATGCGCTAGCGGGGTTGCACGTCATCATGAAGCATTCGCCCCCAAGTTGCGTAGCGGAGGCCAGAATGCTCGGCAACGATCTCGCGCTGGAAGAGGCGGGGCAGGCGGCTCTGCCGCCGCAGGCGCGGCGCGCGGAGATTGCCGCGGCGGCGCGGGCGCGCACGGGACGCCGCGCCAGCATCGAACGTTTCGCCGAAATCTATCGGTCTCTGGCGGCCCTTAATGCGTCCGGACAGCCCGCATGAAGGTTGCCCAGATCCATCTCGTCGCCGGGGCTCGGCCGAACTTCATGAAGATTGCGCCGCTGTATCACGCGCTCAAGCAGCGCGGGTGGTGCAAGCCGGTCCTGATCCACACCGGCCAGCATTACGACCTCGGCATGTCCGATGTTTTCTTTCGTGATCTGAACCTGCCAAAGCCCGATTTCTCGCTCGGCATCGGCGGTGGTAGCCATGGCGAACAGCTCGGCAAAGTCGTTGTCGCTTACGAAAAACTTCTTACCGAGACCCGGCCGGACCTTGTCACCGTCGTCGGCGACGTGAACGCAACTGCGGCTTGTACGCTCGCGGCCAAGAAGCTGAACCTGCCGGTGGCGCATGTCGAGGCGGGCCTGCGCTCGCGCGATCGGACGATGCCGGAAGAGATCAACCGGATCGTCACCGATTCCATCTGCGACCTTCATTTGACGCCCTCGCAGGACGCGGACGATAATCTGCGCGCCGAGAACGTGCCGGAAGCCTGCATCCGCCTCGTCGGCAATATCATGATAGACAGCCTGGTCGCGCTGACGCCGGTGGTGCGTGCTCAGCCGCACCCGTTCCCTCAGGCAGGCGCGCGCTATGCCGTTGCCACCTTCCATCGTCCTGCCAATGTCGATGATTTCACCAGCCTGAAGGTGCTGGTGGACGGCCTCGTCGCGCTGTCGCGCACCATGCCCATCGTATTCCCCTTGCATCCGCGTACCCGGCAATGCCTGCAGGCGTCGGGTCTGCTGCCCGCGCTCGAAGGTGTCGAGGCCGTGATCCTGACCGAGCCATTGGGTTATGCCGACTTCATGCGCTGCCTGTTCGGCGCTGCGATGGTTGTCACCGATTCAGGTGGCGTGCAGGAGGAAACGACCTATCTCGGCATTCCCTGCTTTACTGCGCGGTCCTCGACCGAGCGGCCCATCACCGTCACACATGGCACCAACAGGTTGATCGCTCTCGGCGATATCGGCGCGCTCGCCGTGTCGGACGGACATGGCCGGAAAGCCGTTCCGCCGCCATTGTGGGACGGCAAGACCGCGGTCCGCATCGCGGACGTGTTCGAGCAGTACGTGGCCGCTGGTGCGCCGCTGCGCCAAGGCTAAGGAGTCTGCTTGATTTCTTCCATTATGCAGTCTGACGTGACGCGCAAGAGGCCGGACGTGCTCTTCGTGATTACGTCACTTTCGGTTGGCGGCAGTGAGCGGCAGCTGATGCTGCTCGCCTCCGCCCTGGCGAAGGAGGGCATGATAATTGCGGTCTATGGCCTCAACGACGGCGTCATTCGTGCGGATCTGGAACGTGCGGGTATCGAGGTAATAATCGCGCCGAGCGCAGGCATCATGTCGGTGCCTCTCGCAGCATTGCGGCTGCTCGGCTTTATGCTGACGCGCCGCCCGTGCATCGTGCATTTCTTTCTGCCGGCGGCCTATCTTATCGGTGCACCGGTGGCGGTTCTTGCACGAATCCGGGTTCGTATCATGAGCCGCCGAAGTCTGAATAATTATCAGCGGAACGACTTTGTCCGCTTGCTGGAGCGCCTCTGGCACCGGACCATGGATGCCGTTATCGGCAATTCGCGCCGTGTCGTTGGCCAGTTGAGCGAGGAGGGGGTACCTCGCGAGCGGCTTGGGCTGATCTATAACGGGATCGGCATCAGCAGCGTACAGAGCGACCCCGCGATAAGAAATCGTACCCGCGCCCTTTTGGGACTGGCACCCGGTGCGCTGACGATGACGATTGTCGCCAATCTCATCCCCTATAAAGGGCATCGCGATCTGATCGATGCGCTAGCGCTGGCTGTGCCGGGCATGCCGGCGGGCTGGCGGCTTTTGGTCGTGGGGCGCGACGACGGCATCGGCGCTCGCTTGCGGGCGCAGGCGGCGCACCTCAATCTCAATGCCAATATTATATTTCTCGGTAGCCGCGACGATGTGCCGGCGATCCTCGCCGCCAGCGATATCGGCGTTCTGTGCTCGCACGAGGAAGGATTTTCAAATGCCGTGCTTGAAGGAATGGCAGCGGGCCTGCCCATGGCGGTGACGGATGTCGGCGGCAATGCCGAGGCGGTCGTTGATGGTGAGACTGGCTTTGTCGTGCCGCCGCGCGACAGCAACGCTCTGGCCGAAGTTATCACCCGGCTGGCCAGCGATGCTTCATTGCGGGAGCGGTTAGGGACGGCCGGCCGGCGGCGCGTGGCGCAGCGGTTCGGTCTCGCAGCCTTTATCGGCAGCCATCGGTCGCTGTATGCCGCACTGCTGGCTGGCCGCAGGCCGTGCGATGTTCCGGCGCTTGCAGTTCAGCCTTAACCCCAGCGGTCGCGCCAGGCCTCGAACATCAGCACATTCCAGAGCATGTATTGGCGGTTGTGATCGCCGCCCAGGTGCTGGCTCCAGACCTGGCGCACGGCGGTCGGATCGAAGAAGCCGCCCTCACGAAGCCGTTGCTCTGAAAGAAGGTTCTCGGCCCATTCCCGTAGAGGCCCGCGCAGCCATTCGCCGAGCGGCACGGAAAAGCCCATCTTCGGCCGCTCGATCAGTTTCTTCGGTACGTGGCGGTAGAGCACTTCGCGCAGCAGCCATTTGGTGACGCCGCCGCGGATCTTGGCGGGCTGCGGCAGGCGCCAGGCGAATTCGACGACGCGGTGATCGATTAGCGGCACGCGCGCTTCCAGTGCCACTGCCATGCTGGCCCGGTCGACCTTGGTCAGGATATCGTCGGGCAGATAGGTTACCAGATCGAGGAACTGCATGCGCCCGAGCAGGTCGGGGAAGTCGGTGTCGACCTTGGGATCCCACAATACGCCTTTGGGTTCGTGCGCCCCAAGCACGACCTGATCTGGTTCCCAGTGCGTCACCAGCCGACGATAGAGTTCGGTATCGCCATTGCAGGGCAGGACGCTCGCGAATTTATGTAGCTTGTCGCCGACCTGCCGAGGCCTCATGCCTTCCGGAATGAAGGACAGTAGTTGCGACCAGCGATCCGCCGGCACGGCGCTGATCATCTGCGCCATCGCCACGCGCAGCGGCTGCGACAGAAGCCTTAGCGCACGCAGCCGCGACGCGACCTGATAGCGGGTATAGCCGCCGAACAATTCATCGCCTCCGTCACCCGAGAGAGCCACGGTCAC
>JAXDQN010000309.1:0-12788 GCA_034667865.1 Gammaproteobacteria bacterium | reverse complement strand
CTGACCGACCTGGAGCACGCGGTCCGGCACGACAATGCGAAGATCAAGGACTTCGATACTTCGTGCTTCTCCGGTCAGTACGTGACCGGCGATGTGACGCCGGAATATCTCGCACGCCTGCAGGGAGCGCGATCCGACGAAGCTAAGCAGCAGCGTCGCGAGGGCGTCGGTCGTGGACTCAAGTCCGTTCATATCCTTTAGAACGGCGGCCGCAAGTACATGCGGCTATTGCTGATAGCGGCCCGCGACGATCATCGGCTGCTGGTTCGCAAGCACGTCGAGATCGAATGGCCGGACGCCGCCGTCGTCGAACACGCACTCGGCAAGGATGCGCCGCTGGATGAGCAGTTTGCGGCCGTGGGATTCGACGCCGTCATCGTCGTCGGCGTAAAGCCGACCGCGTCCATCGAAGGCATGGCGGCGAATCTGGCTGCCAAAACCGAATTCGCCCCCGTCGTCTTGGTGCTGTTGGTGCAAGCGCCCGACCCGCTGCCGCCCGCCGTGCGCGGCATACATCGCGTCTACGGGCGCAAGGTCGATCGCGACCAATTGGCGAA
Source organism: Gammaproteobacteria bacterium (assembly GCA_034667865.1). Taxonomy (GTDB): domain Bacteria; phylum Pseudomonadota; class Gammaproteobacteria; order Steroidobacterales; family Steroidobacteraceae; genus Bog-1198. The sequence goes on along the minus strand of JAXDQN010000309.1, from coordinate 12,231 downwards.
GGCGATCCGCGCCGCCTCGGAGGAACATCGCCAGGCGCTCGCCATGCTGCGTTCCAGCCCGGCCTTCGAAAATCGCCACCGTTTTGGCGCAACCGTCATTCGCGGGCATCGTTGCATCCGCCAGGTCGGCAGCGGCGGCATGTGCAAGATTTACCTCGCTGAGAGCGAACGCGACGGCACGCTGGTGGTGCTGAAGGTATTCAGCCAGGTACCCGATGTTTCCGAGCGCATCGTCGGTTTCGATCGTTTTTTGCAGGAATACGAGATCGTCGCCGGCTTAAGGCATCGCAACATCGTGCAGATCTATGACCTCGGCGTGGCGGACGATCATGCCTACATTGCGATGGAGCATTTCCCGGCCGGCGATTTACGCCAACGGATGAAGGCGCCGTTGCTGCCCGCCGATGCCTTGAGGTTCTTGCAGCAGATGGCCAGCGCCCTGGAGGCCATTCATTCTGTGGGCGTGCTGCACCGGGACTTAAAGCCTGCCAATGTGATGCTGCGCGCGGACGGGTCGCTGTGCCTGATCGATTTTGGCTTGGCCAAGGCGAACGAAACCGATGCAGCGTTGACCGGAACGAGGGAGATATTCGGTACCCCGTACTACATGAGTCCCGAACAAGGCCACGCCGAGACCATCGATGCGCGCAGCGATCTGTACAGCTTGGGCGTGATGTTTTACGAAATGTTGATCGGCCGCAAACCCTTTACCGGCGCCACCGCCATGGAAGTGATCTACAAGCACAAGCGCGCCGACCTGCCGGAAATCGCGCCGCAATTTTCCTGCTATAAGGCCCTGCTCAAGGGCCTGCTGGCCAAGGCGCCGAACGATCGATTCCAATCCGCGGGCTCGTTGCTCGAAGCGATCGCGGCCATCAAAGTGCCGGCGTGAACGCGCTGGCCAAGCACGCGCTTTTTGAGCATCCGCTGCTGTTGGTGCCGACGCCGGCGGCGTGGGTGCAACAAGCCTGCCAGCATTCCGAGATGCTGCTGATCGATCATGCGAATTGCGAAAAAAAGGCGGCATCGACGGCATTGGCGCTGATGTTTGCCTACGCCGAAGACTTGGAGTTGACCGATAAGATGTCGAAACTGGCGCGCGAGGAGCTGCGCCACTACGAGCAGGTGGCGAAACTGATGCGCGCTCTCAAGGTCCGGCCGCAACGCCTAGGGCCGGGGCGCTACGCTGAACGGCTGCGGCGCCTGGTGGCGCGTGCCGAGCCGCACCGCGAAATGGACTTGATGATCTGCGGCGCCTTCATCGAGGCGCGCTCCTGCGAACGTTTCGCCGTCTTGAGCGGCGTGATTGTTGCACCGTTGAGCGATTTATTTCGAGGCTTGCATGCTGCCGAAGCGCGCCACTATCGCGTGTACTTGGGCTTGGCCGAACGCGCGGCGGCGCGCAGCGGATTGTCGCTGCGGCCCCGCATCCAGGAATTCGCGGCACTCGAGGCGGAACTGGTGAGCAGCCAGGATCCGCTGTTCCGTTTTCACTCGGGGTGCCCTTAAGGCACTCTCCTAGTGCGCGTGCGTCGCCGGGCCGCGCGGCAGCGAGGACAGCTCCGGCCCATTTTCATCCCAGCGCAGCACGCTGCCTTGGTCGTACCAGTCGCCCAGTACGATTCGCGTGCAGGGGCGGCCGTCCACCTGCAGCGCATGAATCGCCGGGCGGTGTGTATGGCCGTGCAGCAGCGTCGCGGTGCCTGCAGAACGCAGCGCCATGGCCACGCTGTCGGCATTTACGTCGGTGATGGTGTGTTCCATCGCCGCAGTGTGAGCTTGACTGCCGGCGCGGGCGGCGCCCGCCAGTGCGCGGCGTGACTCGACCGGCAGCGCCAAAAAGTGCGTTTGCCAGTCGGCATCGCGCACCGTGGCGCGCAGCCGTTGATAAGGGCGATCATCGGTGCATAGCGCGTCGCCGTGCATGACCAGCACCGGTTCGCCGAACAGCGTGATGATCAGCGGATCGGGCAGCAGATGCACGCCGCTCAGGCGGCTGAACTCCTCCGACATCAGAAAATCACGGTTGCCGTGCATGACGAAGCAGGGCACCCCCGTGGCGGTGAGTGCGCGCAGGCCGGCAATGGCAGCCAGCTGCGCCGAGTCGGCTGCGTCATCCCCGATCCAGGATTCGAACAGGTCGCCGAGTATGTACAGCGCCGTGGCGGATGCCGCCTCGGTCTCGAGAAAACTCAAGAACTGATCGACGATGGGCGGGCGGGTCGCGTCGATGTGCAAATCAGAAATGAAGAGAATCGCCACGCGATCTTAGGGGTTGGGAACGCGCTCGATCCGCTCGATCACGACGTTCTTCAAGGGTGCGTCCTCCTTGAAGGGTCCGCGCGATCCGGTGGGTGCGTTGCCGATTTGATCGACCACCTCCATGCCCTGCACGACCTTGCCGAACACCGCATAGCCCCAGCGGGTCTGATTGGGATCGAGCGCCGCGTTGTCGTAGAGATTGACGTAGAACTGCGCATCGCTGCCGTGCGGCTCGCTGTTGCGCGCCATGCCCACCGTGGTGCGGGTGTTGCTCAAGCCATTGCCCGATTCATTGACGACCTTATCGGCGGTTTTTGGCTTGTACTCGGTGTCAAAGCCGCCGGCTTGGATGATGAAGTTCGGGATCACGCGGTGAAAAATCGTGTTGGTGTAGTACCCGGCATCGACATTCTTCAAGAAGTTCGCAACCGTCAAGGGCGCCCGTTCGGCATTCAGCTCGACAACGAATTTCCCCATGTTGGTGACCACCTGCACGCGCTGGGCGGGCGCGCCGGCTGGTTTCGAGGTTGTTTTTGCCGCGGGCGCCGCAGCGGCGGCCGGCGGCGGTGTGGCCGGCGGCGGCGCCGTCGCATCGGCGAACACCGGTTGCAAACCAAACGCGAACATCAACCCGAGCAGGCATGACAGTTGTTTCATACGCCGAGATTCTACTCGAAAGGTACAATCGTGAAATGTCCATAACCCACGAATCAGCGGCGATCACGCGATTTGCGCCCAGTCCCACCGGCTCATTGCACCTCGGCAATGCACGGACGGCGTTTTTTAGCTATTTGTGGGCGCGAAAGACCGGCGGCCGCTTCATTTTGCGCATCGAGGATACGGATGCCGAGCGCAGCCAGCTGCGCTTTCGCGACGAATTAATGGCGGAATTGCGCTGGCTGGGCATGGACTGGGATGAGGGGCCGGATGTCGGCGGCCCCTCCGGTCCGTATTTGCAGGCCGAACGCGGCGATTTTTACAGAACGCAGTTCGCCCGGCTGGAGAGCGGCGGTCAAGCGTATCCCTGCTACTGCACGGCAGAGGATCTGGAGTTATCCAGAAAACTGCAGAGGATGGCCGGCAAGCCGCCGCGCTATGCCGGCACCTGCCGCAATTTGAGTTCCGCGCAGCGGGCGGAGCGCGAAGCGCGCGGCCTGAGGCCGACTCTGCGATTCCGGGTGCCCGAGGATGAGGTGATCGAATTCGTCGATGCCGTTCATGGTCCGCAGCGCTATGTGTCCGGCGACATCGGGGATTTCATCGTGCGGCGCGAGGATGGCACTTCCGCATTCTTCTTCTGCAATGCCGTCGATGATTCGCTGATGGGCGTGACTCAAGTGCTGCGCGGCGATGATCACTTGACCAACACGCCGCGGCAGCTGCTGATACTGGACGCGCTGAGCATGCGCCGGCCCGCCTACGGGCATGTGGGGTTGCTGGTGGGCGCGGACGGCGCACCCCTGTCGAAGCGTCACGGCAGCACCAGTGCCCAGGAATTTCGCGAACGTGGTTTCTTGAGCGTCGCGGTGCTCAATCAGTTGTTTCGCTTAGGGCACGCCAGCGATGTGGACGGATGGCTGCCTCTCGCCGAGATGCCGGCGCATTTTCGGCCCGAACACCTGGGCCGCGCCCCGGCGCGTTTCGATGAGGCGCAGCTGCTGCACTGGCAGAAGGAAACGCTCGAGCGGATGTCCAATTCGGAAGTCGCAGCCTGGCTGAAAGCGAATGACGCGCCCGAGTTCATCGACCTGGTGCGCCATAACGTGGTATTGCCGGCCGACGCGGTGGCGTGGCGCGCGGTGGTCAATGGCGAACTGGCGCCGCTGGGCGAGGCAGAGCAGCGCGTAGTGGAGGCCGCCGGCGCCGGCTTTTTCGCCGCGGCGGTCGAGGCCTATGATCAGGCCGGCGCAGACCTGAAAACGCTGGCCAAGACCCTGAAGGAGCGCACCGGCCGCAAAGGTCCCGAAGTCTTCATGCCGTTGCGCGTGGCATTGACCGGCCAGTCGCATGGTCCGGAGCTGGCGCAGCTGCTCAAACTCATGACGCCGCAAACGGCGCGTCGACGCCTCGAGTCCCATGCTAAGAATTCATAATTCCCTCACCGGCCTCAAGCTGGAGTTCAAGCCGCTGGTCGCCAACGAGGTGCGCATGTACGTGTGCGGCATGACCAACTATGACTACATCCATGTCGGCCACGCGCGCATGCTCACGGTGTTCGATCTGGTGCAACGCTACCTGCGCAGCAGTGGATACAAGGTGACCTACGTGCGCAATGTCACCGACATTGACGACAAGATCATCGCGCGGGCCGCCGAGGCAGGGGAGAACTGGAAGGATTTGGCCAACCGATTCACGTTGGCCATGCAGGAAGACTGCGCCACGTTAGGCCTGCAAGAGCCTGATGTGGAACCGCGCGCCAGCGAATACGTCGATGCCATCATCGCCATGACCCAAACCCTGATCGACAAGGGGTTTGCTTATGTCGCCGACGATGGCGACGTGCTGTATTCGGTGCGGAAATTTGCGCCGTATGGACAATTGTCGGGCAAGCGTATCGATGACCTGCGCGCCGGATCCAGGGTGAAAGTCGATGATGCGAAGCACGACCCGCTTGACTTTGTGCTGTGGAAGCACGCGAAGCCGGGCGAACCCTCTTGGCCCTCGCCCTGGGGCGCAGGCAGGCCCGGCTGGCATATCGAATGCTCGGCGATGTCGACCAGCATACTGGGAAGCTATTTCGATCTGCACGGCGGCGGCGAAGACTTGAAGTTCCCGCACCATGAGAACGAAATCGCCCAATCGTGCGCGGCCTGCGATTCCCCGTTCGTCAATGTGTGGATGCACAACGGTTTCGTGCGGGTCAACGAAGAGAAGATGTCCAAGTCATTGGGAAATTTCTTTACGGTGCGCGAGGTACTGAAACACCTGCGCGATCCTGAGGTGCTGCGCTTCTTCCTGCTCGGCAGTCACTATCGCGGCCCGATCAATTATTCCGAAGCGCAACTGGCGCAGGCCGATGAGACCTTGCTGGGCTTATACCGCGCGTTGAAGGACAGCGAACCTGCGGGCGCCGTCGATACTGCTGCCTTGCAGCGCCTGCGGGACGCGATGGACGACGATTTCAATACACCGGAAGCGCTGGCCGTGATTCAGGGGGTGGCACGCGAACTGAATCAAGCCAAGGCAGCGAAAGATGCGGCCAAGACTGCGGCGGCCGCCGCGACCTTGCGAGGATTGGGCGCCGTGCTCGGGGTTTTACAGCAGGACGCGGACGCGTATCTGAAGAAAAGCGTCGGAGACCAAGCGCTGTCGGATACGGAGATCGAGCAATTGCTGGCTTCGCGGCGCAGCGCTCGCGCCGCCAAGAATTTCGCCGAATCGGATCGGATACGCGGGCTGTTGACGGCCGCCGGCGTGCTGTTGGAAGACAAACCCAACGGCATTACGGAGTGGCGGCGCGCCTGACAGGTTGCGCCTGACAGGCCGTGCCGCGCCACCACTCCGTTTCGCTCAATCCGAGCGTCGCGACGCCAGAATACCGACGGCTAAACCGATCACGGCCGCGACGCCGATGACCTGCCAGGGGTTGTCGCGCACGAACGTATCGGTCCGCTTGCCCACCTGCTGGGCTTGGCCTCTAAGCTGCGTCGCAGTGTCCGAGACGGCGCTTTTCGCCGCGGCCAGGGCAATCTTTACCTTGGCGCGCACTCGAGCCACGTCGGGCGTATCAACGTCTTTCAGGGCCTTGGTCAAATCCTCGACATTGTCGAGAAAAGTCTTCACTTGACCATTGGCGAGATTTCCGACGCTGTGCGCGGTATTGGAGATCGATTCCATACATCAGACCCTGCGGCCCAGGCTCATCAAGAAGGTGATGACGGCGCCGATGAGAAATACGATGAACAAAATCTTCGCGATGCCGGCAGCGCCGACCGCGATGCCGCCGAATCCGAAGAACGCGGCAATCAGCGCAATGACAAAAAATACTACGGCATAGTGAAGCATGTTGCACCTCCATCAAAGTCTGAGCAGCTGTCTGCGGGTGCGGAAAGTATGGGGAGCCGGCCGTCAAGTCACAGTCAGGGCGCGACCTTGTCCCGGCGTAGGACATGCCCGACTTCTGCGACAATAGCGGGCCATGAGAACCCTGCTAATCGTTTATCACTCCATGACCGGCGGTACCGTGCAGATGGCCCATGCTGCAGCGGCGGGCGCGCGGGCCGAAACTGGCATCGAGGTCTCCCTGCTGCGGTCGGCCGATGCCCGCGCGGGAGATGTGCTCGAGGCAGATGGGTATATTTTTGCCGCGCCGGAAAACTTGGGCAGCGTCGCCGGTATGATGAAGGACTTCTTCGACCGCACGTACTACGCAGCCCTGGATCGAATCAATGGCAAGCCATACTTAAGCCTGATTTGCGCGGGCAGCGACGGCCGCAGCGCGGCGCAACAGATTGATCGCATTGCCGCCGGCTGGCGCTTGAAGCCGATCGCGGACCCCCTCATCGTCTGCACCCGCGCGCAGAGCCCGGAGCAGATTCTCGCGCCCAAAAAAATCGACGAGGGGTCGCTGGCGCGCTGTGAGGAGCTGGGTAGAACGATGGCGGCGGGCCTGCACCTCGGGATATTTTGAGGTCGGCGTACGCTGACAGCCGGGCGGGGCAGGCGCCGATGATACGTGCGCGATAAATACCCGACGATGTCGTTAAATATCGGAGAATTTCGATGCCACGAAAATATAGCCAGGCGGCACAAAAGAGGGTCGAGAAGGTCATGAAGGAGCGAAAGGCTGGCACCTTGCGCAGCGGCAGTTCCGGCAAGAAGGTGACCAGCCGCAAGCAGGCGATCGCCATCGGTTTGTCCGAAGCGCGGCGTGCCGGCAAGAAAGTGCCAAAGAAAAAAGCGGCTTGAGTCAAAAAAGCGAACCAACCATGAATTACTCGAGCGAGCGCGGCGTCAACGCCATTGCCGTTCTTACGGCGGACCATCGTCAAGTGCAGCAGTGGTTCACGGAATTTCAGTCCACCAATTCATTGATGCGCGAGGAGGCGCTGGCATTGGATATCTGCAGCGCCATCCGCATGCACGCGGAAATCGATGAGGAGATTTTCTATCCCGCCTTTCTCGAGGCAACCCACGAGCAGTATAAGCATCAAGAAGCGATGCAAGAACACCAAGCGATGCGCGATTTGATCGGTGAGATCGAGCATGCCGGATCAACGGAGGACATGTTCTTCGCCAAGGTGCACGTGCTGTGCGACATGTTTACGCACCACGTCAAGGAAGAGGAAAAAACCCACGGCATTTTCTTCGATGCGCAGCATTCTGCGCTGGATCTCGATGCCTTGGGCAACACCATTCAAGCGCGCAAGTCGCAGCTGCTGGAGTCCGGCGCGATTCGCGGGCGTCTGTCTTAAGCGCTGACGCTGGGGACAAAGCGAGGCGGCGTTCGCCCGCGAGCTACGCTCTCGAAGCCCGATGCCAGCTTGATCAATGTGGGCTCGCTGAAGGCGCCGGCGAAAAACGACAATCCCATGGGCAGGCCGCGGTGCAGGCCGGCCGGCACGGTGACATGCGGATATCCTGCAATCGCCGCCGGTGAGGAGCATCCGCCGCTGTCCGAGTCGCCGTTGATCGGATCGATGAGCCAGGCGGGCCCCGAAGTCAGTGTCACCATGGCATCCAACTTGTGCTCGGCCAACACGGCGTCGATGCCTTTGCTGCGGGTGGCCTCCAGGCAGGTGGCGCGCGCCTTCAGATACGCCTTGTCGGTCAACGGCCCCTTGGCTTCCGATTGACGCAGCAGTTCCTGATCAAAAAACGGCATTTCGCGCTCCTTGTGCGCTTCGTTGTAGCGAATCAACGCTGATAACGAACGCACCGGCGCGGTGGCGGGCAGACGCGACAAATACGCGTTCAAATCGGCCTTGAATTCATACTGCAGCACTTCCAATGCAGCCGCGCTCCAACCGCCATGCAGCGGCAGATCCGCAGGGTCGACGATAACGGCGCCTGCGCCTTTCAGCGTTTGGATGCAGTTATCCAGGTAGCCATTCAGCGGTGCGCTGTCGGCGAAGAATTTGCGGGCAATGCCCAGCCGGGCACCGCGCAGACCATTGGTGTCCAAGTAGCTGGCGTAGTCTTTGCCGAAATGCTTGGTCGCCGCCGCACTGGCGGGGTCCTCCGTGTCGAGGCCGCAGAGGGCCGTAAGCATCAATGCCGCGTCGCGCACCGAGCGGGCGAGCGGGCCCGCGGTATCCTGACTGTGAGAAATCGGCGCGATGCCTCGCCGGCTCACCAAGCCCACCGTGGGCTTGATGCCGACGATGCCGTTGATGGAGGCGGGACTGACGATGGAGCCATCCGTTTCCGTACCCACGGCGATCGCGCATAGATTGGCCGAGACGGCCACGGCGGAACCGGAACTCGAGCCCGAGGACGTGCGGTCGAGGGAGTAGGGATTGCGGGCCTGGCCACCGCGTCCGCTCCAGCCGCTGACCGAGTGAGTGGAGCGAAAGTTGGCCCATTCGCTCAAATTTGTTTTGCCGAGGATCACCACGCCGGCGCCGCGCAGGCGTTCGACCAAGGGCGCATCCTTGGGTGCAAACCAACCTTCGAGCGCCAGTGAGCCGGCGGTAGTCGCCATGTGATCGGCGGTTTCGACATTGTCCTTGATGAGCACGGGCACGCCATGCAGCGGACCGCGCGGACCCTTCGATTTATATTCCGCGTCCAATTGGGCCGCAATTTCCAATGCGCGCGGATTGGTTTGGATGACGGCGCCGAGCATCGGGCCGCGACGGTCCAGACGTTCGATACGATCCAGGTACATTTGCGTGAGCTGTTGCGAACTCTGCCTGCCGCTCTTCAAACCTGCGGCGATGCCCTCCAGCGACAGCTCAGGCGAATTGGCGTTGGAGGGTGCCGAGACATCCGGCGGCGTGGAGTCCGCGTGTGCAGCACCGATCGTGGCCACGGCGGTAGCAACCAAGAAATCCCGTCTATCCATATGACCCCCGCTATTTTGTGCGGGCATGGTATTACATTTTCAGGGCGCGGCGGCCAATTCCAGGTCGAGTTCGGACTTGAGGTTATCCAGGTCGCGGCCAATGGTGGCCACCGCCAATGTGCGGTCGCCGCGCCGGTACTTCACGGTGCAATCGCGCGATTGCAATGAACCGCTAAGATCAATGGAGTCCCAATTCTCCGCATGGCCTGAATAGTTGATCGTGACGTCGAAGTGCTGGCTCCAAAAAAACGGCACGTCCTCGAAGGGTTGCTGTGCGCCCAGGATGTTGCGGGCGGCAACTTGCGCCTGTCGCTGCGCGACCACCCAATGTTCGACGCGGATGCGTTCCTTGGAATGCGGATCCGGCCAGCGCGCCACATCGCCCGCGGCATAGATCGACGGCACACTGGTCTGCAAGTAGGCATCGACGCTGATGCCACGGTCGACGGCGAGACCGGCTTGCTGCGCCAGCTGAAGGTTGGGCCGAACGCCGACCCCCAGCACCATGAGGTCGGCGTGCACAGAGGCGCCGTTCTGCAGAATTACCTGGTTGCCATCGATGCGTGCCACCGAGGTGCCTAGATGGAAATGAACGCCCTGCGCTTCGTGCAGACTGCGCACAAAGCCGCCGATCTCGGCGCCCATCACGCGTTGCAGCGGCATCGTATCCGGACTCACGACATGCACGTCGACGCCCCGCTGGCGCAACGATGCCGCAACCTCGAGTCCGATAAAACTCGAGCCTACCACCACCACGCGCTTGGCCGAAGCGGCTGCCGCGAGGATGGCGCGCGAATCGCTGAAACTGCGCAAGTACAACCGCGGCAGGTTTCCCGTGGTGGGAAATTCCAAGCGCACAGGATCCGCGCCAGTGGCGAGCAGCAGGGCACCGAAGCCAAAGGAGCGGCCGTCCGCCAGCGTTACCCGAAAAAGCTGCGGGTTGATTTCCGTGACGCGCGCGTTCAGCAGCAAATCGATTTTTCGATCCTGATACCAGTCGGGGCTGCGCAGCGGTATCCAATCGGCGGGTGCGTTGCCGGTGAGAAAATCCTTGGACAGGTTGGGCCGATCATACGGCGCAGAGTCGTCCGCGCTGATCATCGTGACCGGTCCTGCGTAGTTTTCGCGCCGAAGCATATCTGCCGCGGCCAAGGCGGCCGCACCTCCGCCCACGATCACGACCGAAGCCGGCGCGGGGCGCGCAGTGGCGGCGACGCTGCTGGGCGCATTCTGCTGCTCGAGCCGCGCGCGTGCGAACACTCGTTCGCCGACACGCTCGGTGCGCCAGCAGGCAATGGGGTCTAAGGCCGGCGCCCGTAGGGCAGTACCGGTGCGCAGACTGAAACAGGCGTGATGCAGGGGGCAGCGAACCGTGTCACCCACAACCAGACCGTCGGCCAGCTCGCCGTGATAATGCGAGCATTGAGCGCCGATGATGAAGAAATCATCGCCGCGACGGATTAGTATTGCATCCTCGGAGCCGACCACTCCGCGAACGAGCGCGTCGCTCGGCAGGTCGTTGATCGCTATGCCTTGGAGAAAATCGACTTTCTTCGCGTCCATATTCCTGCCTCGAAGGTGACCCGTGGCCCAGCCCAATCAACATTGCAAGCATCTTAATAGTGTAAGGCGAGTGACGCCCTCCGGCGATGGCTGCGTGGAGTGTTTGGCCTCCGGCGATACCTGGGTCCACCTGCGCCTGTGCAGGAGCTGCGGCCATGTCGGATGTTGCGACGATTCGAACAACCGCCATGCGCACAAGCACGCCGCCAGCGCGAAGCATCCCATCATCACCTCGTTCGAGCCGGGCGAGGATTGGAGCTGGTGCTTCGTCGACGAAGTCGAGTTGGAACTGCCCCCGCCCTAGGCGGGAACAGCCTGCTCCAGCGCCGGGTAGTCGGTGTAGCCCGCCGCGCCGCCGGCGTAGAATTCCGGCACCTTCGGTTCGTTCAAGGGCGCGCCCAGTTTAAAGCGCCGCGGCAAATCTGGATTCGCAATGAACAATTTGCCAAAGGCAGCGGCATCCGCTTCGCCAGCCTTGAGCGTTTGGGTCGCCGTTTCGAATGTAAATTTCTCATTCGCCACGTAGACCCCGCCGAAGGCGGCCTTGAGGTTAGGTCCCAAGCGATCCGGTCCCACATATTCGCGGGCGCAGAGGAAGGCGATTTTGCGCTTGCCCAACTGACGCGCTACATATTCAAAGGTGGCCGGCAGATTCGAGTCGCCCATGGAGTGCGCATCGGCGCGCGGCGCCAAGTGCACCCCGACCCTTCCCGCGCCCCACACCGAGATCGCGGCGTCCGTGGCTTCGAGCATCAGGCGCGCGCGATTTTCCACGGAACCGCCGTAGCCGTCGCTGCGTTGATTGCTGCCGTCCTGCAGAAACTGATCGAGCAGGTAGCCGTTAGCGCCGTGCAATTCCACACCGTCGAATCCGGCCAGTTGCGCGTTTTGTGCGCCTTGGCGAAAGGCTTCGATGACGCCGGGAATTTCGCCGGCATCCAGCGCACGCGGCGTGACGAAGGCGGTGGGCGGGCGCACCAGGCTGACATTGCCTTTGGCGGCAATGGCGCTCGGGGCCACGGGTAACTTGCCGTTCAAAAACTGCGGATCCGAGACGCGTCCCACATGCCACAGTTGCAGAAAAATCCGCCCGCCCGCCGCATGCACCGCGCGGGTGGTGAGTTTCCAGCCTTCGACCTGTTCGGCGGACCACACGCCTGGCGTGTCGGCGTAACCGATGCCCATGTTCGATACCACGGTGGCCTCGGTGAGGATCAAACCGGCGGAGGCGCGCTGGGTGTAGTAGTCGGCCATCAACTTGTTGGGAATGCGGTGCACCCCGGCGCGGCTGCGCGTCAAGGGCGCCATGAATATTCGATTGGGAACTTGCAGGTCGCCGATTTTCAAAGTGTCGAACAAAGTGGTCATGACAATATCCTGGTTGCGTTTCGGTCAAATAT
>JAXDQN010000308.1:0-6780 GCA_034667865.1 Gammaproteobacteria bacterium | reverse complement strand
CTCTATAAGTCAATCTCGCGCCAGGCCCTCATGAGCGGGAAATATAGCCCCAAGCGCACCGGCTCGGGCCCAAGTTTCTGCGCCAAACGGCCGTAGCGCTGCAGCTGCGGCCGGTAGCGTTCGACCTCGCGATCCAAGAACTGCTCGAGTCCGCCGCCTTGGTGCTGGCTGGTTTTGTAGTCGATGATCCAGCGCACTCCCGCGTCGATGAAACTGCGATCCAGCACGATGTGATGAATTTGATTCTCCAAGCTGCCGGACAAGGCATGCTCGCGCCAGTCATCTCGGTATCCTGAGGCGAGGATCCAGCGTCCGCGTGTATCGCGGTGGACCTCCAGCAGCGCCCCCACCACGCGCGCAGCGGCCTGCTCCAGGCGCTCGCCAGGCACGCCATGCGCAGCGAGCCACCGTCTAAAATCCGGCTCGCGCGCGCGAATGCCGCGCTCATCGGTGAGCGCCAGATCCATCATCTGCAATTCGGCGTGCACCAGGCTGCCGACACGCCGCGCGGTCTCGCCGGCCCAGTCGAACACCGGCGTTTCATCGCGCGCCGGGCGTGCCGGCAAAACATCCGCCGGCAGCGGCAAAGCAGCGAGATGCTGTGCGAACTCCAACGGCAAACGCGATAACGCACCGCCGCGTGGCGCGCCGTCGGTGGGCGAGCGCAGCCGCGCAGGCGGCAACGGCGGAATCGCGAACTGGCTGCCCACGATCGGCCATAGCGCCGCCAATAGACTCCCGGCGCGCGGCTTGCGCGGCTCCGGTGGGCGGCCTGAATCGGCGTCTTTGACTGCCGCGGCCTCGAAGGTTGCGGTCAACAGCAATCTCGATTTGGCGCGAGTGCAGGCCACATACAGCAAGCGTTGCGCTTCGAGATTGGAAGCGTCGCGTTGCTGGTGGCGCAGAAAATCGAACAAGCCGTCGCGATCGGCGCCCACCGGCGGGCGCGCAGCCATGACCATGCCGTCCCGCCCGGTTCGCGCAAACTGGTGCGACAACAGCAACTGGCCTCGATTCGGCGGGCTGGCGCGATTCAATGCCGGCAGGACCACGAAGTCGAATTCCAGTCCCTTGGCTCGATGAATCGTCATGATCTGCACCGCGCCCGTGGAGCCGCTGTCGGCAAACAACTGCGCGAAACTCTCGGACAGCTGGGCTACATCAGGCAGGCCGCGTTGTTCGAGAATCCGCAGCCTGGAAAATGTGGTGTGCGCCAGCTCCAGTTCCTGCGCATCGGCGGCGCAGCTCGCGCCGCCCAGACACAACCACGTCCGCTCTATCCAACGCGCCAGCGGAGTCTCGTTGCGTACCTGTTGAGCCGCCAGCAGCGACTCGCGCAATCGCAGACACCGTACGCGCCCGGCGTTGCTCAGCCGTTGCAACAACGCTTCGTCCTGCAACGCATCCCATATCAAGGGATGAGCACGCGCGATCATCAGCAGATCGGCCAGTTCCAAACCGACCCACGGCGCCCGCAGCAGTGCCAGCCACGCGATCCGATCGCCGAAGTGCAGGAGTGCGCGGGCCAACATGATGATGTCTCGAACCACGGCGCGATCCTGCAATGGCTCAATGTCGACGGCTCGAAAAGCAATGCCGCGGGCGCGCAGGCTTGCGGCTATTTCCCCCGCGTGGCTCTTGGCCCGCACCAGCACTGCGACTTGCCAGTGAGGATGCTCGCGCAATTCGGTTTCGATGATTTTCGCGATTGCGTCCGACTCTTGCTGCCGGTCGGCGAAGCCAAGCGCCTGCACCGCATCCTGTGCGCCGCCGGCGTGTTGCGGCGAGGGCTGACTGGGTCGAAACGCGATGGCGCCGCGTTGGCGATCGTCGTTGCGCGGCATCAGGCGCGAGAAACACTCGTTGATCCAGTCCACGACGGGCCGGGTCGAGCGGAAATTGGTTTGCAAACGCTGCACATCGAAGCGTACTTCACCCATGCCGTCCTCGGCGAGTTCGAGAAATGCCCGTACCTCGGCCTCGCGAAAACCATAGATCGATTGCATGGGGTCGCCGACGCAAAACGCGCTGCGGCCATCGCCGGCCTGCCAGCCGCCGGTCAGCAACCGCATCAATTCCAACTGCGCCGCGGAGGTGTCTTGGAACTCATCCACCAAAATGTGCTGCAGGCGGTAGTCGAGGCGCAGGGCCAGATCCGTCGGCGCGTCGCCGCCCAAGGCGCGCAGTGCCGCGATGGACACGGCCGAGAAATCCACGCCGCCCTGCTCGCGAAACACGCCGTCGAGTTCCGCCGCCGCCAGCACCAGAACCTGCGCCACGTCCCGCACTCGCGCCCATTGTTCATCGCTGTAGGCTGAGTCCGGGAGGGAACGCAATTCGCGCAGAATGTCGCGCGCATTGCCGGCGCGATCCAACTCCTCCAGCAAGTTCTCCATCGCAGGCTTGTCGACACAGCCGGGCGGGAATCCCTGGTGCCTGTTGACCTGCTTGCGCAACCCGCCGTCGGCGGTCAGAAAGCTGGCGGCCAATCCACGCCAGCGTGCAATGTCGCCGGCCTCGGCGCGCAATGCGCTGGCGTCCTGACACCAAGTTGCCAAGTGCGGGGCTTTGACGCCGAGTCGTTGTGCGGCGCCCTGCATGAGAGCACAGGCGGCGTCCAATCGCTCGCCGCCGAGAATTTCGCGCGCGCGCAGCAACGTGCGCGTAATCAACAAGCCAAGATCTTGGTCGAAATGCGCGCGGAGGTTCGTTAGCTGAACCTCATCCAGGCTGCTGGTTGCGTGCAAATTGCCCACCAACAGCGGCAGCCAACGGTCGCGCGCCGGCAGCATGTCGGCAATGAGACCGACCAACTGGCTCCAGCGCTGATCATCGAGGGCCAGCACGCGCTCCACCGCCGTACCGAAGGCATCATCGCCTTCGTGCGCCAGCGCCCGGCGCGCCGCTTCTTCATAGCATGGCCTGACATCGGTCAGCACTTGCAAGCCGGAGCCCGCGCCTGCCGCGATGGGCAACTGATTGGCAAGCCAAGCGTTGAACGCATCGATGGTTTCTATGCGCAAGCGGCCGGGCTGCAATTCAACGTTCAGCTGCATCGCATCCAAATGCCGTTTGGCGGCCACGGCCAACTCCCAGGTATGCGGATTCATGCCGGATGGACAGCCGTCGCGAGCGCCCGCCGTCAGTGCGTCCAAGACGCGGCGCCGCATTTCTTGCGCCGCCAAGCGGGTGAAGGTCAGCGCCAGGATTCGTTCGGGTGCATCGACTTGGGCGAGCAATCGCAGATAGCGCTGGGTCAGCAGCGTCGTTTTCCCGGAACCGGCCGGCGCCTGCACCAGCACCGACGCGATGGAATCGACTGCGCGATCGCGCGCCGCTGCGTCGATGATGTCATTCATCGCCGTCTCCGTCGCCCTCGTCTTCATCTTCCGCATCCAATGCGCCCGGCACTCGACACAGCCCTTGCAAGTCGCAACTGGCGCAGGCCTTGAAGGTGGGCGCCACTTCGGCTCGGCCCGTCGCAAAATCCGCCGCCAATTTCTCGATCCGCGCGCGCCAGATATCGATCAGCGCGGCGAAGTTCGGCTGGCCCTCGAGTTGCGACATGCGCTTCCCCGGCTTGAACAGGTCACGCCGCTCACTTTCCGCGACGAACTCGAGCTTGGCCGCGTTGACGCTGCCGTAGGCCACCGCGACCAGATTCGCCGGCTGCAACAGCGCATAAATGGGAAGTTGCGGATTGTCGGGGCGCTCGCCGCGCCAATCGGCGGCCACGGCACCCGTTTTGTAGTCGATCAGCAGCCGCGCACCGTCGGCGAGCGAGTCGACGCGATCGATGCGCACGCGAAAATCAATTCCGGAAAATGTCGCCACCTGCGATTCTTGCTCGATCTGCTCGACGCGAAACGCTGCGCGCTGTGCTTCGGTGTCGAGCCACTTGCCGAGCAGATTGTGCAGCCTGGTGTGCTCGCGTTCGCGCCAGCGTTGTCCCGGATGGCGGCGCGGATACACTTTCTGCAGCGCATGCTCGGCCGCCCTATCCAGCAGTTCGCTGCGCGCCGCCGCGCCGATGGCCGCGAGTCCGCTCGAGTCGCGCAACATCGACCAGATATGTTCGAGCGCGTAGTGCACCAATTCGCCGCGCTCGCGCGGATTGAAACCCGGGACCGGGGTCTGCAACTGTTCGGCTTGCAAACGAGATTCAGCGAAGCCGCGAAACGCACAGCGCGATTGCGCTTTAAGGGTTGCAACACCATGCGTGCGCTCTGCAGCGGCAAATGGCGGTGCCCGCTCGTCGATGAATTTTTCCAGGCGCGGTGCGGCGCGCAGCAACGCATGCCAATGCGGATGCGCCGCGGGCGCCGGCATCGACTCATTCAATAACGGAGCCGCCTGCGGCAGCAGCGGACTGGGGGCCGCCGCGATGCCTTCATTGGCATCCGCCCAGCTGAACACGCTGGTTCCTGCCCGCGCCTGCCAGGCAGCCTGCAATTCCATCGCGGCCTGCATTTGCAACTCGGCAGAGGCAGCCGTTACGCCATACTGGCGCTGCAGACGGATCGGCAACAAGGCAATCGGCATGACGGGCGCCGGCCAGCGATCGTCGCTGCAGCCTGTGATCCACAATCCATCATAATTGAGCCAAGGATCCATGATCTGGCCACTCACCCAGATGGCAGGCACGCCGGTCTGGGGCTGGAACGCCGTATCCAGCGCGGCCCGTCGCAGCACGCGCTGCGCAGACTCGCGCGGCTGGCTGCCGATGACGGCATCCGCTGCCGCCAGCGCGCTCAGCAGTTCGCGAAAGCGTTCGGCTGCCTGAAACTCCGCACTGGACCAGTGTGAACGCTGCACCCAAGGAGCGGCCTCGATGGCCGCGACCATGAGCGGAACCCAGGTGCTGAAAGGATGCGCGCCGCGCAATGACTGCAGCTGGCGTAGTGCCGTTTGCAGGCGTTGCAGCGCGCCCAGCGGACTTAAGCCCTCGCTTCGAGCGGTAGCGTCGGCCAGCGTCAGCCAGGTCATCAAGTCCGCTTCGCTGGCCGAGCGGCTTCGCAACGCCAGCTCCAAGCGCGCGGCCAGAGCCGCCTCCTGAATCGACAAATGCAGGTCCGGCGTGCGCAACAGCTGGCTGAATTGCTGGAAGCTGACCACACCCACGCTCGATGACAGCAGCAGCAACGCTATGCGCACGGGGGCGTAGTCTGCCAAGGGCGTACCGCCGGCGACGGCGTAGGGAGCAAGCCCCCGGTCCTCGCGCAACGCGAAACGTCCCGGCGCCAACGCCGCATCAAATGCGTCCACCACCTCGGCCCGGCGCCGGGTCAGGTCGCGAACCAGTATCCATGCCCGGAAACCATCGCCGCCACGCAGATTGCGCGCCGCCCAATCAGCCGCCGCCGCAATCTCGAGTTCGGGCGATACAGCCTTGAAACGCAGGCTGCCTGTTGCATGCGCAGCGTCGGCAGGTATCTTTTCCGCAGCCAGCGCCTGACCGTAACGAGTCAGCCAGCGGCGCACCACCGGCCTCCAAGCCGACGATTCGATCCAATCGACGCTGCGGCTGGGCGGCGGCGTACTGCCGAGCAGACTCTCCACACTGACACAGCCGAGCTGGCGGCAGCGCTGCTCGAAATCCTGATTCCAGTGCAGGAACGCCTGGGTCTCCGCGGCCGGCTCATCAGCAATGGCGCGCAGCGGGATGCCGTATTCCTGGAGCGTGCGCCGGGCACGGCGGGCCGCGCGCGCAGCCGCTGCGGGATCGGTAAATTCGCGCCCTGCATCGCTGTCCTCGACAACGGCACGCCACAGCTCGCGTTCCTCGACATCGGTGAGACAGCGCGGCAAAGCCGGATCGGCGAGCAGCCGCGCGGCGTGCAACTCCCGCAGCCAACTGGAAAATTCCCGTATCCGCGGCGTGGCCCACACCTCATGGCCGAGCCGGCGGTGCTCGCGGTCCACGGCGTCGAGCAGCGCCGCTGCGAGCTCTGCATTCGGCGCCAGCACCGTATGGCCGGCGCTTGCCGCAGCCATCAATTGCACGGGAACCCGCATCGTTCAGCGTTCTGGTCGTGCCGCGGCGTGAGCGTCGAGAAGTTCTTCGATGCGGGAGAATACGGTCGCGATGATTTGCGGTTCCGGCAGATTCGTGATGCGGAAGGCATTGCGGTACGGCACGTTGAAACTTACGCCGGGCGCCACCAGCACATGCTTTTTCTCCAGCAAATCCAGGGCGAAAGCCTGGTCGTCGAACTCCGGCAGCACATCGCTGCGCACTTCGACGAAGGCGTACAGCGCTCCCATCGGCCTGGCTAGCCGCAGGTATTTGCTGCGCGCCACACCCTCGATGATGGCCTGCCGCGATTCGTACAGCCGCCCTTTGGGCCGGGTCAGTTCGACAATGCTTTGATAACCGCCCAACGCCGTCTGCACCGCCCATTGGCCCGGCACGTTGCTGCACAGGCGTAGCGAGGACAGTAGTTCCAGTGCGCTCAAATACTCGCCGGCGCTTTCGATGTCGCCGGAAAATGACGCCCAACCGACGCGATAACCGCACGCTCGGTACACCTTTGACAGTCCGCTCATGGTGCAGCACAGGGTGCCGTTGACCAGTGTCGCCATCGGCACGAACTCGGCGTCGTCGTACAGAATGTGATCGTAAATCTCATCGCTCAAGACCACCAGGCGATGCTTTTCCGCCAGCTGCGCAATCGCAGTCAGGGTGCGGCGCGGATACACCGCGCCGCTGGGATTGTTGGGGTTGACGATCACGATGGCCCGCGTGCGCTTCGTGATCAGCGCCTCGATGTCGCCGGGATC
>JAXDQN010000307.1:0-3485 GCA_034667865.1 Gammaproteobacteria bacterium | reverse complement strand
GCCAAGACAAACGAAGCCACTGCCGAAGCATCCCTCCAAGCCCTCACCCGAAGCGCCACGCAGGCCCGCCAAGCGGTGGGCGACACCTTGAGCCTCGAAGCTCAATTGGAAGGCGCGGAAGCGGCGGAGGCCAATGCCGCGCGCAACTTCGATTTGACGACCCTGCGTGCCCCGTTTGCCGGGAAGGTCGTCGGATTGCAAATTGCGGAAGGCACCTTTGCGGTCGGCGGCCACCCGCTCTTCAGTCTCATCAAGTCCGATGCGTGGTATGCCATCGCCGACTTTCGAGAAACGGAATTGCCGCGAATCGCCGTCGGCGATCGAGCGACGGTGTGGAGCATGTCCGAGAGCAATACTGCCTTTGCAGGGCGGGTGGAGAGCGTGGGCGCCGGCGTCCAATCGACGGATCAAGGTGGCCCCGGTCTTCCCGTCGTGGGCCGCGACCTCAACTGGGTGGTGGTCGCGCAGCGATTTCCTGTCTGGATTCGGCTCGATAGTCCGCCCCCTTTTGCCATGCACGTGGGATTAACTGCATCCGTCAAAGTGCATCATGACGGCGCTCACTGAGTCGCTGCGATCCCGCCGCCCGCTTCTTGAAGTGCTCGTCGTCGGGATGGCCCTTATTGCCGGCCTGCTCTGCGCTCACCGGGCGCTCGCACAAGCACCGCCGAGTCCTGAACAACCCTGGGCGATTCCTGAGGCGGCGATCAACCGCGCCGCCGCCTTGGGCAATGCCGGCTTTTCCGTCCCGCACAAGCAGTACGGTCTGGCGGCACTGGTCGATTTAGCAGAAAGAGCAAATCCAAAAACGCGGCAGGCTTGGGAAGTTGCACGAGAAGCGGCCGCGGGTATTGGTCTTGCGGAAAGCGCCTATCTCCCGCAGCTTTCGTTGCAGGCGATCGGCGGCTTTCAGCACACGCCATTGCCGATGCCAAAAAACCTGGTGCCGGCAGGCTATTTCGTCTCCGATACGCGGGAAGTCATTCCCGCGCTGGCTTTGAAATGGTTGCTGTTCGACTTCGGCGGTCGCGCTGCCCAGTTGCAAGCGGCGCGCGCAGACTCTTTTGTCGCCAACGTGGCCTTCACCGGCGCCCATCAGAAACTCATCTTCGAGGTGTCGCAGGCGTATTTTGACCTGGGGGCCGCGCGGGGGAAGCTGCATGCAGCGCAGAAGGCCTTGAGTACCGCGCTTACCACTCAGGATGCAGCCGTTGCCAAGCAGAATAACGGCCTCGCCACGGTGGTTGCAGTGGCGCAGGCGCAGCGACAATCGGCCCAAGCACGTTATACGCTGGCAGCGGCCCAAGGCGCCGAAAGAAACGCGCGCGCCAATCTCATTGCGGCCCTCGGCGTACCCGCCGCAACGGAAATCGATGTGGTGGACAGCGCCGAGTTGCCGCTACCGCCCGCTCCGGCTGACAGCGTGTCCAAGGCGGTTGATCAAGCTCTCGCTCACCGGCCGGATGTCATCGCGGCGCTCGGCAAAGTGGATGCGGCCGAGGCGGCTCTCAAGGGCGAGCGGCGATCCTACTATCCCAAGATCGAACTTTCGGGACAGGCATTTCAGAATATCGGCTCGTTGAACTCCGATGGCGGCCCTTATTCACATATAGACCGACCCGGGCAGAGTCTTTTGCTGTCCTTTAGCGTGCCCCTATTTGACGGCGGCATGCGACGAAGTCGGATCTCCATGGCCGACGCCAAAGCACGGCAGGCACAAGAACAACTGGCAACCGCACGCGACTCCGCCTCGCAACAAGTGGTGCGCGCCTACAATGGATTGCTGACCAGCCTGGCTGAGTATGAAGCCGCCACCGTGTTAGCCCAGGCCGCCCACACCGCCTACGACGCCGCTTTGCGTTCGTACCGCCAAGGGGTCGGGACCTATACGGATCTTGCCACCGAAGAGAACGCGGTGGTCCAGGGCGACACGCAGGTTGAAGATGCGCGTGCGAATGCCCACACGGCGGCGGCCGCATTGGCACTTTCCGTGGGAGCGATTGACATCGCGGGTGTCGAGCCCTGATGGAATCGCATCTTTTGCCTAAGGAGGTCAAGACAGTTCAAGTTTTTTCAGTTCTCGACCGGCAAGATTTGCTTGCTGTTCCTGCACCTTTCGGAGTGACAAAAATATGCGCAAGTTACTCTTGTTGATCCTCCAGCGCGAGAAGGCCCCTATAGTCGCGCGCGAGCGCAGCCGCCATGAGCTGAAATGGCGGCGGACCGGAAATGGCCTTTCGCGCGTACCACAAACCGCCGAGCGCAAGTACACCCCAACCGCAACAAACCACCCAAGCCACGGCGGGCCGATGCGGGCTATCCCATGCTGAGACAATCACCGCGACCGACAGAAAGCAGGCAAAGATGAGTCCCGAGACTGCAGCGATGCTTGCACCCACGGACGCCTTGACGATCTCGTCGCGGAACTGGTGAAGATCATCTCTGGCGAGCGGACCGTAATGCGGTGCTCGATCGCGCAGGAACTGAAGAATTGACTTGAATCGGTGTACTCGGCGAAACATGTCTAACCCCGCATTGGTGAATCTAGTGGCACGAAACATCCCTACCGCTCGCCGGGCTCGTCAACACCGCTACGATGGCTTCGGCGAGCGCCGCGATCTCTCGTTGATACCCCTCAACCACTCCTGCGTAGCCGGCAGAGATCTTTTCGTCGGCCTGGAATGTACAGGTTTCCGCCTGTCCGCCAACGGATTGCTCCGTGGCATACAATGTCGCGCTCCAAAACGCCTCTAACAGCGCATACCGCCCGAGTTCCGCCTCGAGATGTTGTACGTCGATGTCGAGCGTTAGCTTTGTCAGCGCGGGCCTCATTTCGGTCATGCGGCCAAGCCGGCGCTGTAACTCGAGGCGCAGCGCGTCCCTAATTTCGTCTTTCGCGGGCGACGCCCATCGCTCATTCTCGAGAAGCGCCACCTCGGTAGGGCCGGTGCGAATCATCAGCTCGGAGCGGTTGAGCTGCGGCGGCACATGGATTATGCGCACCTCGATCGCGACGGAACTCTTCGAAGCTGACGAGATCTTGCCGGGCGGCGAAGCCAGGGTGTAATAACGAACCTGCGCCGACGTACAGCCGACACAGGCGCTCACCAGCCACGCAAGAGCAAACTGTAGGTAGCGTCCGTTCACGGCTTCTCCGGCATTTTCTGGGGCCGCCTGCCGCGCAACAGCGCATCGGGATGACGATCAAGATAATCGGCCAATTCACGCACGGCCTGCAAGGTGGTACGGCTCTCCGATAAGGTCTCCGTGAGACCGCGTTGTAAGGGCGATTCCACGTCCAGAGTCCGATCGGCAGAATTTAACGTGCTATGCAGGGCCGACAAGGTATCCACGGCGCTCGGCAGCACGCGATCGTGGAGCTCGCTCAAGGTCTCGTGAAGGTCTGCCAGGTCCGTATGCAAATCCGCCGCGATTTGCTCGAGCGGCAGATCATTCACCTTCTTCACCAACCGCCCGACACCTGC
>JAXDQN010000306.1:0-4211 GCA_034667865.1 Gammaproteobacteria bacterium | reverse complement strand
GCCGGCTACGACGATGGGCAACTGCTGCTGATACGCCGGCGCAAGTGCGGCGTAAATCGCGTTCCAGCGTGGCTGTGCACTGGCGCGCTCCCACCAGCGCTGCACCTGCTCACGCAACTCGGCCGGAATCGATTCGGGATTTTGCAGCACCTACCGCACGGCTATCATGAACAGTCTTGGAAACGGCAACAACACACTGCCGTCGGGGAGGGCCGGATAAGCGCCGGAAACCGCCTGCGTGTAGCGTTTGAGGTAGACCTCGCGTTCGCCGGCGTCGAGCGGCTCGAGAAATGGCCTGAGGCCGCTGCCCTTGAACCATTCGACGATGGCGCCCGCGCCGCCGAGTACGTGGTAGTAAGTCGTCCGCCATAGATCGACACGCGCGGCCAACGGCTTCAACAGCTCGTAATACCAGCCGGCACTGGCCAAGGTGGTGCGCGCTTCCGTTGCTGCCGCCAGCTTGCTTGCCCAAGGACCGGCAGCCGCCGTGTCGCGCATCAGACGATGCGCAGGCTCTTGCAGATTGTCGGGCATTTGCACGGCGAGCGCCCCACCAGGACTTAAGCGCTGAATCAGCGCGGGCAACAAACTTTCATGATGGGGAACCCACTGCAACACCGCATTGGCCAGGATCACATCGAAAGGGCCGCGATCCTGCCACTCGTCAATGTCCTGCACGGCGAAGCTGGCGCCGGGCATGCGCTTGCGCGCCGCGACTATCATGTTCTCGGAGCTGTCGATGCCAATGACTTCGGCTTGCGTATAGCGGGCCGCCAAAATTTCGGTCGAGTTTCCCGGACCGCACCCCAAGTCTATGACGCGCTTGGCATCGGTCACCGGCAGCGCACCCACCAAGTCACGCACGGGCCGCGTCCGCTCATCTTCAAATGCGACGTATTGTTTGGCGGACCAACTCATCGCAATCAATGCAAGGCTGCTAACCACGTGATGACGATGCTTTCGAGCGCGACGCGATGATCGGACCAGCCATGATCGGTATCGATATGCATGGCAGTCACCTTCGTACCGCCCTTGGCTTTGATGGCCGTCACCAAGCTGTCGGTGTGCGGCCCCAGATGATCGTTTGAAGTCAGCGCCAACAACGGCATTTGCACCAGTCCCGGCGCCGCGTTGAACATCACGTAGTTTTTCGCGGTCGCGCTCAAGTCGTCCACCATGCTCTCCGCAGTGACGCCTACCAGAGTCTCCATATCGTCCGCCATTTCTGCCACGGCCTTGTCCCGGCTCATCCCTGCGACCAAGCTCATGTCCGCCATGGAAATCAATATCGTCCCGATCAGCGCGTGATCATGCGCAGCAGTGTGCGCCGCCACCCACCCACCCATGCTGTGGCCGGCAATAGCGATTCGCTTCGGATCGATGCCCAATTTCACGGCATGGACAGGATCACGCAGGTACGCGAGCACTGCGTCCGCGTCCTCCATGTTCTGACCAAATCTAAATGACCCCGGACTGCCCCACGAACCACGATAGTTGAAGGTGACGGCATTCCAACCCGCGCGCCGCACCGCTTGCGCCAGATCCAAGTTCTTCTCATTTCCAGGCAAGCCGTGACAAATCACCAAGGTCGGATGCGTACCGGCACCCGGCGGTGCATACACCAGACCATTGATGAGCACACCATGCGTCGGGATGTGCAGCACTTCCATTCGAGCCGGATGCGCCGCATCGACGGCCGGATCGGTGTAGATCGCGGACGGCACCGGCTGCGTCATGACGGTCTGCGTCATGACCGTCTGCGCGAGTGAAACGCCCGCTCCGCTCAAACACAATCCGGCCAACAACACTGAGGAAAATGACTTCGCCGTAGGCAATAATTTCATGGCTGATCCCGTTTCTTGATTATCCCCATGATACGCGATCGCCAATGCCCTACTGCCGCGCCTTCTTGATCCACGCCTCCACATCTTCCAACTTGCGGGGAAAATCAGCCGTCAGTAGTCGATATCCGGTTGGCGTCACCAGCACCTCATCCTCGATGCGCACGCCGAACCCTTGGTCGGGCAGATAGATGCCCGGCTCGACTGTGAACACCGCGCCCACCGCAATGGGAAGTTCCGCCAGTCCCGCGTCGTGCACGTCCAGTCCGACGAAATGCCCGAATCCATGGATGAAGTACTTCAGGTAGCCACTGCGGCGCAGCGACACTTCCGCCGCATGTTGCAGATCCGCCATGGTCACGCCCGGATGAATCGCGGCCATGATGTCTTCTTGCGCCTGGTAGACGGCTCGATACACCTTCGCCTGCTCCTCATTGAAATGCCCGGAAACCGGATAGGTGCGCGTCACATCCGCGGCGTAGCGGCCGTACTCGGCAGCGGCGTCGACCACCACCAGGTCGCCATCCTTCAGCAGGCGAGAATTCTGATCCCAGTGCAGCACCGCGCCATTGGGACCTGAACCCACGATGGAGGAATAGCTCAAGCCCGTGCCACCGTTGGAGAAAAACGCATATTCCAATTGCGTCTGCACATCGCGTTCGGACACACCGGGTACAGTGCCCTTTGCAACCGCTTCGTGACCTGTGCGCGTGATCGAGATCGCACGCTCCATCAACGCAAGTTCCTCGGGGCTATGTGCCTCGCGCAGGCCTGCAAGCAGGGAACGCTTGTAAACCATTTTCAAGCCGAACCGCTGCGCCACTCGTCCCGAGAGTTCGGCATCGGACCGATCTTCTTTGCCCATGGTGGGCGGCGCTATGACCGCCACGCAATTGTGCTGCGGTCCGGCAGCCAGCAAGCCAGGTTCCGGCGACCCGCGGCGCACGCGATCGACTCCGTAGCGCTCAATGAGATCAGGGGAAATTCCTTCGCGCGGTCCCGTCCAACGCTCTGCCTCAGGGTCCCGGGCCTTGAGAAACAGCGTGACTTTGTTGTAAGTCGATTTCGGCGCCAATACCAAATAAGCGCCAGGTTCGTTGATGCCGGTGAGCCACAAGAAATCGGCATCTTGGCGAAAGTCCTCCGTGATGCCGGAGGTTTCCCCTTGCGCCGCGACCACCGCGACGCAGCCGTCCAAGGCCTTCATGACGCGCTCGCGTCGTTCGCGATACACCGATGCCGGCAAATCGGCGGGCGGAGTCGGCGACGGATGTTGAAAAGCCGCTCCTAAAGCGGCGGCCGCAAGAATCATACTTATCATTGTTGCTATCCCTTCAATCGAGTAGAGAATTCTTTTACCAGCATTTTTGCTTCAGCCTCATCGAGGCTCGGTGCCATGCGTATGGTCCATCCGCGGTGTGCTCCAGTAGGTAGCGAGGTCCTTGCAGTGGAACGTCCATCGCGCCATGTTACGCTGTTTCTGCACCTCCATAACTAGATGATTTATATGAATAATAGGTGCGAATGCATCCGCCACTCGGTATACTGTACGTATAAACAGTATCACCCGGAGCCAGCCAATGGAATCGCCAAACAGCCCCTTCGCGAACCTATCCAATGACGAGTTGGAGGACCAGATCACTGAGCTCACGGGACATCTGAACGCCGCCAACGAAGCGTCAGGACGTCGCGACTCCGCTGCGCCGGTTGCGTTTAGCAGAGGCGCTGCGGCGAGTAACGATTGGCTCATGACGCCTCGTTCCCGGGACTGCATTTCTGCTCGCTTTTGATAGATTTGCGAGTGGATGTGCTCCATGAAAGTTCTTACCATTCGCTCATGAGCACTTCTCGCGAGTCCAGCGAGCGACCCAGCCTGCAGGTTCTGACTCAGCGGTTCAAGGTTCGCGCCGAGGCCCACCCTTGGCTCAATGCCGCGGCGGTCGAGTCAAATCAAGTCTGGAACTACTTCAACGCCACCAGTTATAAAGCCGCCCGCCCTTACTTTGGGAAGCCCCGTTGGCTCACCGGTTATGATCTTTGCAACCTCTCGGCGGGGGCCACCGAGTTCTTTGATCACATCGGCGCGGATACCATTCAGCGTATCGCCGCAGAATTTGCCACTCGGCGATTGCAGTTTAAGAAGGCAAAACTGCGCTGGCGGAAAAGTTTGGGATCTCACCGATCATTGGGCTGGATTCCGTTCAAGGCGGCAAGCATTCGCCGTCGGGGCCGCTATTTGCGGTTTTGCGGCAAGACAATCCGGATCTTTGAATCGGAGCGATTTGCCAGAATAGAGAAATGGCAGGGCGGCTGTTTCTCTCAAGACTCCGTGGGCGACTGGTACTTATGCCTGCCAGTGGCAATTGCGGA
>JAXDQN010000305.1:0-7034 GCA_034667865.1 Gammaproteobacteria bacterium | reverse complement strand
CTTTGTCGGGACTGCCATTCGTGCCGGCCGGTGGTACAACCCCGGCCTTTTCGCCGCGGCGATATTCTTCATTTATCAACTTTGGTTGATTCGCGGCCGCGACCGTGAGGGCTGCTTCCGAGCCTTTCTGAATAACAACTATGTAGGCATGGCCGTGTTCATCGGCGTCCTGCTCGAGTACCAATTCAATCGGTCGTAAACCATCGCACATGTCGATGGTTGACTAGGCTGCCTGGCCCGCGAATACTCGCGCCTCGTATCAAGGACAACGACTCGAGGTGCTCGATTGGACATTCGCAATGACTGGACCCGGAATGAGGTTGAGGAGCTTTTTGGCTTACCTTTCATGGACTTGGTGTTCATGGCGCAGCATGTCCACCGCCTTCATCAAGCACCCAACACCGTCCAGATCAGCACCCTGCTGAGCATCAAAACCGGCGCCTGTCCCGAGGACTGCGCGTATTGTCCGCAAAGCATCCGTTTCGATACCGGGCTGCAAGCATCCGAACTGATGGAGATCGAGGCCGTTGCCACACGCGCCCGCGCCGCGCGGGATTCGGGCGCCACTCGATTCTGCATGGGCGCGGCCTATCGATCGCCGAAACCGAAGGACCTGCAAAAGGTGTTGGCCATGATCCGCGAGGTCAAAGGGCTGGGGCTGGAAACCTGCGCGACCTTGGGGATGCTTACCCCGGAACAGGCCTACGAACTCAAGCAGGCGGGATTGGACTACTACAATCACAACCTGGACAGTTCCGCCGAATACTACGAAACCATAATTCACACCCGCACCTACCAGGATCGGCTCGATACCTTGGAAGCCGTGCGCAACGCGGGCCTGAATGTCTGCTGCGGCGGTATCGTCGGTATGGGCGAAAGTCCCCAAGATAGAGTCGGACTGCTGCACACCTTGGCGACGCTGCCGGAACACCCGCAAAGCGTGCCCATCAACCAGCTGGTGCGGGTCGAGGGCACGCCGCTGGCGGCGGCGGAGCCGCTGGATCCCTTCGATTTCGTGCGCATGATTGCCGTGGCGCGAATTCTCATGCCCAAAAGCCATGTGCGCCTGTCCGCTGGGCGGGCCGAGATGAACGACGAGCTCCAAGCCTGGTGTTTTATGGCCGGCGCCAACTCCATTTTCTATGGCGAGAAGTTGCTGACCACCGGCAATCCCGATACCGAGCACGATCGCCGGCTATTTCAGCGCCTGCAAATCGCCGCCGAACAGAGCGCGCCGGCAACAGCTGTGGCATCGTAGGGCTCCCCCACAACCGACGCGACCATGCCCGACGAACTCGGCGCCTATGCCCTGGATTGGGCTTGGGCGCGCCGCTCATTTGACCGCGCCGCTCACGGCTATGACGCGGCGGCTGTTTTGCACGCCGACGCGCGCGACAATTTACTGGAGCGGTTGGAGCTCATGGCGATTGAGCCCCAGGTCATCGTGGATGCCGGCGCCGGAACCGGACATGCCTCGCGCGCCCTGAAGCGTCGCTACCCAAAAGCGCTGGTGATTGCCTTGGATTCTTCAGCCGGCATGCTGCATGCCGCCGGCCGGCACAATGCCTGGCTGCGGCCCTTTCGCAGGCTTTGCGCCGATGCGCAGCGATTGCCGTTCGCCGACGCCAGCGTCGATTTGATTGTCAGCAATCTGTTGCTGCAATGGTGCGATCCGGAAATCACTTTCAGTGAATTCCGTCGGGTCCTGACGCCCCAAGGGCTGCTGACCCTCACCACCTTCGGTCCCGACACCTTGCGTGAGTTGCGCGCGGCCTGGGCGGGCGTGGATACGCACAGCCGCGTCCATTCTTTCATCGACATGCACGATTTGGGCGATGCACTGGTGCGCAATGGCTTCGTCTCCCCAGTGCTGGACGTCGAGCAATTCACGCTGCAGTACTTGGATGTGCGCGCAGTAGCGGCGGACCTCAAGGCCTTGGGTGCTCACAACGCCACCGTCGGCAGGCTTAAAGGGTTGACGGGCCGCCGAAAATTTGCCGCCATGCAGGCCGCTTACGAAGTGCACCGGCGCGACGGACGCTTGCCGGCCACCTACGAAGTGGTGTTCGCGCATGCCTGGGTGCCGGCGCAATCGCCGCCACGGGGCGAGTCCCAAGCTACCGCGGTGCCGCTGGCGGAATTCAGGCGTCAATTGCGCAATCGGCGGGAGAAATGAGGCGCACTTAAGTTATCCTGCGCGCCATGGAACAGCGCATCGACTTGGCGCCTAATTGTTCGCTGACACCCGCCGCCGCGAAACTTTTTTTTGGTGCTACCTGTCTGTTTTCGTTGAGCTTTGCTTTATTCTTTGTGTTCCGAGGTTTATGGCCGGTTTTGCCTTTCTGGGCGGTTGAAATGGCGGCGCTGGGAGCTGCCTTGTACGCCAGCATGCAGCGCCGCAAGTACAGCCAAACAGTGCTAATCACCGATTCGGTGGTCAGTTTGGTGACCCGGACTCGCCAAGGCGAGGCCAAACAAGAGTTTGCGAGGCATTGGGCGAAGGTTAAACTTCGCAGTCCGCCGCGGCGCCTCGGCATCAGCAGGTTGACCATCGAGAGCCGCGGCCGGGCTTGCGAGGTCGGCAGTTTCCTCACCGAAGAGGATCGCCGCCGATTGGCGTTGCGTTTGAATCGTTTAGTTGGCGGCATGAATGAGTCGCCGCCGCTTGAAGTTGTGAACTTAGGGGATCCGATTAGATGAGAGTTACCAGAACTGCAGCGTTGTGCCTGGCGGCGTTCGGATTGGCGTCTTCCGCGATCGCGGATACCACGTCGCCCAACACCTCGAACGGCTACAACCTTCCAACCGGAGTCACCGACCTCGCGCAGAAAATGTACGGCCTGCACATGTTGGTGTTCTGGATCTGCGTCGGCATAGCCGTAGTGGTGTTCGGCGCCATGATCTATTCGCTGCTGGCGTTCCGGCAATCGAAGGGCGCCGTGCCCGACACCACCATGCTTCACAGCACCAAGGTGGAAATCATCTGGACCATCATCCCCGTGATCATCCTGGTGGTGATGGCAATTCCGGCCGCCGATCTGATCCTCGAGCAGGAAGACACCCGAAACTCTGAGCTGTCCATCAAGGTCACCGGCTATCAGTGGAAATGGGAATACCAGTACCTGGATGCCGCCGAAGGCATCGACTTCTTCTCGACGTTGGCGCAGCCGTCCAATTTCGCGCGCCAGCTGAATTCCGGAATCGATCCGAAAAGCGTGCCGAACTATCTGCTGGAAGTGGATAAACCCATGGTCATTCCCAGCGGCACCAAGGTGCGGATATTGCTGACCTCCCAAGACGTTATTCACGCCTGGTGGGTGCCGGACTTCGGCGCCAAGCGCTCCGCCATTCCGGGCTTCGTCAATGAAATCTGGTTCAAGGTGGATCCGGGCAAGGAAGGCGTCTACCGCGGCCAGTGCGCGGCGCTGTGCGGACGCGATCACGGCTTCATGCCTGTGGTGGTGGATGTGCGCACACCCGATGATTTCAAGAAATGGGTGACCGCGCAAAAGGCCGCCGTGAAGCTGGCGGCGGCCGCGGCCACAGCCGCACCTGCCGGCGCGACACCGCCCACCGCGCAAGTTTTGCCGAACTAGTTTTTCGCCAATCAGAATTTTTCAAGAGAGCACCGACTATGGCCCAGACCTCCGCGACCGACACCGCGCACCACGACGATCATGATCACGGCCCTGCCAAGGGCATCAAGCGCTGGCTGTTCGCGACCAATCACAAGGACATCGGCACGATGTACCTGGTGTTCAGCCTGATCATGTTCTTCATCGGCGGCGCCATGGCGATGGTGATCCGCGCGGAATTGTTCAAACCCGGCCTGCAGTTGGTGCAGCCTGAATTCTTCAATCAGATGACCACCAACCATGCGCTCATCATGATTTTCGGCGCCGTCATGCCGGCCTTTGTCGGCCTGGCGAATTGGATGATCCCCATGCAGATCGGCGCGCCCGACATGGCGTTGCCGCGCATGAACAACTTCAGCTTCTGGATTCTGCCCTTTGCCTTCACGTTGTTGCTGTCGACGCTGCTCGTGCCCGGCGGCATGGCGGCCGGCGGCTGGACGCTGTATCCGCCGCTGTCGCTGCAGACCGGCGACAGCTTCCCGATGCTGATTTTCGCCATTCACATGATGGGCGCCTCTTCCATCATGGGCGCCATCAACGTCATCGTCACCATCATGAACATGCGCGCGCCCGGCATGAACCTGCTGAAGATGCCGCTGTTCTGCTGGTCGTGGCTGATCACGGCTTATTTGCTGATCGCCGTGATGCCGGTGTTGGCGGGCGCGGTGACCATGCTGCTCACCGATCATTTCTTCGGCACCAGTTTCTTCAACGCCGCGGGCGGCGGCGATCCGGTGATGTTCGAGCACATTTTCTGGTTCTTCGGACATCCCGAGGTGTACATCATGATTCTGCCGGCCTTCGGCATCATCTCGGAAATCCTGCCCACGTTCGCGCGCAAGCCGCTGTTCGGCGCGACCTCGATGATTTACGCCATCGCCTCGATCGCGTTCTTATCTTTCATCGTGTGGGGTCACCACATGTTCGTCGACGGCATGCCGCTGGCGGCGCAGCTGTTCTACATGATGTCCACCATGTTGATCGCCGTGCCGACGGGGGTGAAGGTGTTCAACTGGACAGCGACGCTGTGGAAGGGCTCGCTGAGCTTCGAACCGCCCATGCTATTCGCGCTGTCATTCCTGTTTCTGTTCACCATCGGCGGATTCTCGGGCGTGATGCTCGCCATCGTGCCGGTGGACTTCCAGTACAACCAGACCTACTTCGTGGTTGCGCACTTCCACTATGTGCTGGTGCCGGGCGCGATATTCGCCATCATGGGCGCCGTGTACTACTGGATCCCGAAGTGGACCGGGCACATGTACAACATGACGCTGGCCAAGTGGCACTTCTGGCTGTCGACAATTTTCGTCAACGTGCTGTTCTTCCCGCAGCATTTCTTGGGGTTAGCCGGCATGCCGCGCCGCATCCCCGATTACGCGGTGCAATTCACCGACTGGAACATGGTGTCGTCCATCGGCGGCTTCGGCTTCGGTCTGACGCAGATTCTGTTCGCCGTGATCGTGGTGCAAAGCATCCGCGGCGGCAAAAAAGCCAGCGCGGAAGTATGGGATGGCGCAACTCCCACCGGCCTGGAGTGGACGCTGCCGTCACCGGCGCCGTATCACAGCTTCGCCACGGCTCCCGACGTTAAATGAGCGCAACACTGCGTCCGGCCAATCGACGCGTCCGCAACAGCGCTTTGGCGCTGGGCGCGGTGGCGCTGGGTTTTTATCTGGGCTTCATCGTGTTGCTGGTCTACCGCAGCCATCATTGATGGATCGCAAGCGCGCCAATCGTAAATTGCTCGGCGGTCTGTTGATCATGACCGCCGGCAGCTTTGCTTTCGGCTGGGCGCTGGTGCCGCTGTACGACGTATTGTGCAAAGTGGCCGGCATCGGCAATGCGGAAGCCAAGGCGGGCGCCGAAGTCGTGACTGAAGCGATGGACCCGAACCGCGAAGTCACCATCGAATTCGTCACCTCGCCGGCCTCGGTCGGCAGCTACGAATTCCGTCCGGCAGTGGCTTCCATGAAAGTACACCCTGGCAAGCTCTACGACACCTCGTTCTATGCGAAAAACTTGACGGCGCTGGCCTCGGTTGCCCAGGCGGTGCCCAGCATCTCGCCCGCGGGCACCGCGAAGTATTTTCACAAGACCGAGTGTTTCTGTTTCAGCCCGCAGAAATTTGCCGCCGGCGAGGGCCGCGACATGCCGGTGCGATTCATTGTGGATCCCGGTTTGCCGGGCAATGTCGATCGATTGACGTTGGCCTACACTTTTTTCGATACCACGCAGTCCAACCGGCCTGCGGGATGACTGTAGACTTGTTCTTAACTGATTAGAGACGGAAACATGGCGCAAGCGCACGCAGATACGGCAGACGGTACCTACTACATCCCTCACAGCAGTCCCTGGCCGATCTATGGCTCGGTAACGCTCTTCACGCTGATGTCGGGCGCCATCGCCACTTTGAACAGCTGGCTGCCCGCGTGGGCGCTGTTGCCTGGCTTCTGCATGCTGGCGCTGCTGTTCATTCTTTGGTTCAGCACCGTCATCAACGAAAATCAGCACGGCATTTACAACATGCAGGTGGACCGCTCCTTCCGCATGGGCATGATGTGGTTCATTTTCTCCGAAGTCATGTTCTTCGCCGCCTTCTTTGGCGCCTTGTTCTATGCACGCACCTTGTCGGTACCCTGGTTGTCCGGCGACGGCGTGAAAATTTTCACCAAACTGCTGCTGTGGAACAACTATGACGGCGCCTGGCCCACCAATGGTCCCGGCATCGTCGGCGGCAAGGCGGACGGCTCATTTGAAACGGTGCCCGCCCTGGGGCTGCCGGCGGTCAATACCGCCATCTTGTTGACCAGCAGCGTCACGGTCACCATCGCGCATCATGCATTGATCAGCGGCAAACGTTTGCGCGTGAAGATTTTTCTGGCGCTGACCTTCCTGCTCGGCTTCACCTTCGTCGGCCTGCAAGCCATGGAGTATCACGAGGCCTATACCGAGCTGGGGCTGCGATTGGGCACTGGTATTTACGGTTCGACCTTCTTCATGCTGACCGGCTTTCACGGCATGCACGTCACGGTCGGCGCCATCATGCTCACCACCATCTGGTTCCGGGTGATGAAGGGGCATTTCACCCCGCAGCGGCACTTTGGCTTCGAAGCCGTCTCGTGGTACTGGCACTTCGTAGACGTGGTGTGGTTGGGCCTGTTTGTCTTCGTATACTGGCTGTAACTGGGCTAAAACTTCGGACCCCGCGCCGCGGGGTCGATCCAGCCGAGATAGTAGGCGACGATCAACAGCAGGAACAGCGCAACGGACAGACCGATGCGCCAGGCCAGGGCCGCGACCATCTTGCTGCCGTCCTCGGGCTTGCGGCTGGATAAGTGGAACAAAGCCTTGGCTAGGCTGAGCAGAATCAGCGCCAGCATCACAATGATGAAATACTTG
>JAXDQN010000304.1:0-4185 GCA_034667865.1 Gammaproteobacteria bacterium | reverse complement strand
TTCAGAACTGGACGCTGGTCGATCCGACGACCGGTCATCGCGCCCCGTTTGTCGGCGGCATAACCGCGACGCTGCTGGTATTCCTCGGGGCGGGGTTTGCTTTCCAGGGCACCGAAGGCGTCGGGCTCGCGGCCGCGGAAACCGCGGATCCGGTCAAGAACGTACCGAAAGCGATTCGCTCCGTGTTCTGGCGCATCCTGCTCTTCTATATAGGCGCGATCTTCGTGGTCGGCTGCCTGATCCCCTTCACCAACCCCAATCTGCTCAGCGCTGACGAAAGCCATGTAGCCTTGTCGCCATTCACCATCGTGTTCCAGCAACTGCCGCATGTCGGCTTCTATGCCGCGAACCTGATGAATGCAGTGATATTGTCGGCGGTACTGTCCTGCGGCAACTCCTCGATGTACGTGGCCTCGCGCATGCTGCACGCCATGGCTCACAGCGGCAAGGCGCCGAAGGTGTTCGGCAGGCTGACCGCCCGCGGCGTGCCCGCCATGGCGCTGCTGTTCACCGGACTGTGGAGCGCGCTGGCATTTCTCGCCAACAACATCGGCGATCACAAGATCTATCAGCTGCTGTACAACGCCTCGGGACTGACCGGCTTCATCATCTGGCTGGGAATCGCGATCTGTCATCTACGCTTTCGCAGGGCCTGGATCGCGCAGGGCCGCCGAGTCGAGGATCTGAAGTTCCGCTCCAGGTTCTACCCCTATGGACCCTGGCTGGCGGCGGTGCTGTTCCTCATCGTCATATTCGGCGCCAACATCGGCGTATTTCAAACTGAAACCTTTTCGTGGTTCGATTTCATCACCGACTACCTGATGATTCCCTTGATAGTCGCTCTATACCTCGGCCACAAATGGTGGAACAAGACGAAATTGGTGCCTCTCAAGGAATGCAATTTCGAGCTGGAGCAGCCTTGAAGAAAAACGAAGAGATCCGCAGCTTCCTCACCGAGCGGGGCATCGAGCATGTGAAGATCGGCGTGTTCGACACCGACGGCGTCATGCGCGGCAAATATTTACACCGCGACAAATTCTTAAATGGCTTGGAGAAGAATCTCGCCTTCTGCGATGTGGTGCTCGGTTGGGATTCGAACGACCAGCTGTACGACAACACCAAATTCACCGGCTGGCACACCGCCTATCCCGATGCCGCGATTCGTGTGTTGCCGAACACCCAGCGCGAAATTCCCTTTGAACCCAAGACCGCCTTCTTTCTGGGCGAATTCGCCGGCCCCGCTGAGGCCGTTTGCCCGCGCGGCACGCTGCGCAAGGTGCTGGAGCGCGCCGCAAAATCCGGTTACGCCGTCAGTGCCGCGGCCGAATTCGAGTTCTTCATATTCGACGAAACGCCGCAATCGGTGCGCGACAAGGGCTATCGCCAACTGAAGACCATGACACCCGGCAACTTTGGCTACTCGGTGCTGCGCAATTCCGTGCACGCCGATCTGTATCAAGAATTGCTGGACCTGTGCCAGACCATGCGCTTCCCCATCGAAGGCCTGCATACCGAAACCGGCCCCGGGGTGCTCGAAGCCGCGTTGTCTTACTGCGACGCACTGGAAGCCGCCGATCGCGCGGCCTTGTTCAAGACTTTTACCAAGGTGCTGGCGCAGCGCCGCGGTCTGATGGCCACTTTCATGGCCAAATGGAGCAATGCCGTTCCAGGGCAAAGCGGCCACTTGCACATTTCCATGCGAACCATGAAGGGCGAGAGCGTGTTTCACGACGCCTCCAAGCCTCACGAAATGTCCGACGCCATGCGCTGGTTCATCGGCGGCCAGCAGACGCTGATGCCGGAATTGCTGGCCATGGTGGCCGGTACGGTGAACAGCTATTCGCGGCTGATTCCCGGCTACTGGGCGCCGACGGCCGCGGCCTGGGGCATCGAGAATCGCACCACGGCGCTGCGCGTGATTCGCGGCGGCGCCTCGAGCCAAAGAGTCGAGTATCGAATCGCGGCAGCCGACATCAATCCTTACATTGCCTTGGCCGCGGCCATCGGCTCCGGGCTTTGGGGCATCGAGCATCGCATCGAACCTGACGCGCCCATCGAGGGTAACGCCTACGATCGCGATCATCCCGCGCAGCGGCGCCTGCCCGCCACCTTGTACGAAGCCGCCGAGCGGCTGCTCGCCTCCAAGCCCGCGCGCGAATTGTTCGGCGACGAATTCGTCGAGCACTATGCCGCCACCCGCCAATGGGAAGAGCGGGAATTTCGCAAGGCCATCACCGACTGGGAACTTGCACGCTACTTCGAAATCATTTGAGATCCTTCCATGACTGAGACTCTGAAAACCATCAGCCCGGTGGACGGCCGCATTTACGTCGAGCGTCCGCTGGAAACCGCCGCCGGCATCGATCGCGCACTGGCAATGGCGCAACGCGCGCAAGTTGCGTGGAGCGCGACGCCGTTGGCCGAGCGCTGCGCGCTGCTGACGCAAGCTGTCGATGCCTTCGTCGCCAAGTCCCCCGACATCGCCGCTGAAATCACCTGGCAGATGGGACGCCCGATTCGCTACACGCCCGGCGAGGTGAAGGGTTTCGAAGAACGCGCGCGCTACATGCTCGAGGTCGCGCCCGCGGCGCTCGCGGCGGTGAACCCCGGCGAGAAAGCTGGCTTTCAGCGCCAGATCAAGCGCGTGCCGCTGGGCGTGATCGCGGTGGTGGCGCCCTGGAACTAC
The DNA here is from genome assembly GCA_034667865.1 of Gammaproteobacteria bacterium. Taxonomy (GTDB): domain Bacteria; phylum Pseudomonadota; class Gammaproteobacteria; order Steroidobacterales; family Steroidobacteraceae; genus Bog-1198. Next base: position 1,499 of record JAXDQN010000304.1, on the reverse strand, counting down.
CCCTATCTGACGGCGGTGAATGCCGTGCTGCCCGCGCTCATCGCCGGCAACACGGTGGTGCTCAAACACTCCCACCAGACGCCGCTATGCGCCGAGCGCTTCGCCGCAGCCTTCGCGGCCGCGGGCCTGCCGGCCGGTGTCTTTCAATATCTGCATTTATCGCACGCCGACACCGCCACGCTGATGGGCGATGCACGCGTCGCCAGCGTTTGCTTCACCGGTTCGGTAGCGGGTGGAAAAGCGGTGGTCGCCGCCACGGCGGCCGGATTTGCCACGGCCGGCCTCGAGCTCGGCGGCAAGGATCCAGCCTATGTGCGCGCCGATGCCAATCTGGCGCACGCCATCGATTCGCTCACCGATGGCGCCTTTTTCAATTCCGGCCAGTCCTGCTGCGGCATCAAGCGAATTTACGTGGCGCAGTCGCGTTACCCGGAATTCGTCGATGGCGTGATCGCGCTCACGCATAAATACATTTTGGGTTCACCCCTGGATCCAGCAACGACCTTAGGTCCCGTGGTGCGCACCGCCGCCGCTCAGTCGGTTCTGCGCCAAGTGAAGGACGCCGTCGCCCGCGGCGCCAAACAACTCATCGATCAGACGCTATTCGCCGCCAGCGATGCGGCGACGCCCTACCTCGCGCCGCAGGTACTGATCGGCGTCGACCACTCCATGGCCATCATGCGCGAGGAGACCTTCGGTCCGGCGATCGGTATCATGCCCGTGGCTTCCGATGAAGAGGCCATTCGGCTGATGAACGACAGCGAGTTCGGGCTCACGGCGGCAATCTTCTCCGCCGACGCGCAACGCGCCGAGGCCTTGGGCGATGCCCTGGCAACCGGTACGGTATTTTTGAATCGCTGCGATTATCTCGATCCGGCGCTGGCTTGGACCGGCGTCAAGAATTCCGGACGCGGCTGCACGCTTTCCAGAGTGGGCTATGAACAACTGACGCGGCCGAAGTCTTATCACTTCAGGATGACGACATGAGCAAGGTGTTGCGCGGCAATTGGAATTATCCCACCACCATCTGGGCCGGACCCGGCCGCATCGCCGAACTGCCCGATGCCTGCGCGCGCTTAGGGCTGAAGCGGCCCCTCATCGTCACCGACGAAGGCCTGACCGATGCGCCCATGATCAAAAATGCGCTGGCCGCGGTCAAAGACTCGGCGTTGTTCAGCGCGGTGCGCGGCAATCCGGCCGCCAGTCACGTCGATGCCGGGTTGCACATGTACCGCGCCGGCAAACACGATGGCGTCATCGCCTTTGGCGGCGGCTCCGCACTCGATGCCGGGAAAGCGGTGGCCTTCATGTCGGGCCAAACTCGGCCGCTGTGGGATTTCGAGGATGTCGGCGACTGGTGGACGCGCGCCGATCCCGCCGGCATCGCACCGATCGTAGCCGTCCCCACCACCGCAGGAACGGGCTCGGAAGTAGGCCGCGCCAGCGTCATCCTCAACGAGGAGACGCACCAGAAGAAAATCATTTTTCATCCGCAAATG
>JAXDQN010000303.1:0-8573 GCA_034667865.1 Gammaproteobacteria bacterium | reverse complement strand
AGGCTCTGTGCGCGGCGCGCGCGCCAGGCAAACGCCGCCAGGCCGCCCCGCAGCAATCCCATCGCGAGCGCCATCCAGCTCAGCTCGCGCATGTGCGACCCCGGGCATCCAGCCATTGGAGAAGATCCGACGGCTGCTTCAAGTGCGCATCGCCGCCCCAGGTCGATGAGTCCTCTTCGGGAAGCAGATAGCCATAGTCGGCAATCAGCGCCGGCATGTTCGCCGCGCGCGCCGCCTGCACATCGCGCAAGGCGTCGCCGACGTAGATGCATTCCTGCGCCGCGACGCCGGCCAATTGTGCGGCATGCAGCAGCGGCAGGGGATGGGGCTTGCGTTCGGCCACGGTATCGCCGCTGACCACGCAAACGAAGCGTGAGGCCAGCTGCATTTCCTCGAGCAATGGAGCGGTGAGCCAGCCCGGCTTATTGGTCACGATGCCGAGACTCAAGCCCCGGGCACTCAGGCTATCCAACACCTGATCCATGCCTGGAAACAGCCGGGTGCCGCGTGCCAGGGCGCCGCTATAGATGTTCAAGTAACGGGCACGCAATGTGTCGAAGACACTGCCTTCGGCATCCGGAAATCCGGTTTTGACCAACTTGGCGGCCCCATGACTCACGGCGCCGCGCACCACCTCATAGGGCAGGGGCACCAGCTGGTTTTCGAGCCGTAGCGCATTCAGCGCAGCGACCATGTCCGGGGCGGTGTCCAACAACGTACCGTCCAGATCGAACAACACCGTCCGCAGAGTCGGGCTCATGCGCGGCGCTTGAAATGCGCCAGGTAGTTGACGCCGGTATTGCTCGTCAGACTGAATGCGCGCGTCAGCGGGTTGTAGGCGATGCCCATGAGGTCCTGCAGTTCCAGCCCGGCCTCGCGCCCCCAGCGCGCCAGTTCCGAGGGCTTGATGAATTTCAAATACTCGTGCGTGCCCTTGGGGATTGCGCGCGCAATGTACTCGGCGCCGATGATGGCGACCGCGAAGGCCAACGGACTGCGATTCAAGGTGGATACGATGATGTCGCCGCCCGGTTTGGTCAGCTCACCTAAGGCAGCCAGGCTGGCGGCGGGATCGGGCACATGCTCCAGCATCTCCATGCAGGTCACCAGGTCGAAAGCGGCCGGCTGCTGTTGCGCCAGCTCCTCCGCGGCAACGGACCGATAGTCCACGCCGATATTGGATTCGAGCGCATGCAAATGCGCCACATCGAGCACGGCCTGAGATAGATCGATGCCGAGAACGCGCGCGCCGGCGCGGGCCATGCTCTCGGAAAGTATTCCGCCGCCGCAGCCCACATCGAGCACCTGCGCCTCATTCAATCTCACCTTGGTTTGCACATAGCGCAGGCGCAATGGGTTGAGTTCATGCAGCGGCTTGGAAGGTCCCTTCGGGTCCCACCAGCTTTGCGCCAAGGCGGTGAACTTGGCGAGTTCGGCGGGATCGGCATTTCGCGGGGCGGTATTCATGGGCTCGCCGCCAAGGAGACTCGGGCGTTTCCCCGCGACGACACGTCGCACCAATCGAGCCGCGTGAGTTCCCCTGCGGACAACAGTTGGCGGCCCGCGACCCAGACATCGCTGACCAGATCGCGGCCGCCGTTGAACACCACCTGCGAGAGCACGTCGCACACCGGCTGCATGGCCGGCGTCGCCAGGTCCAGACAGCACAGATCGGCCCACTTGCCGGGTTCGAGGCTGCCGATTTCGCCATCCAACCCAAGCACCGCAGCGCCACCGCGGGTGGCGGCGTATAGGCCGTCCCAGCCGTTCGACAAGAGAGCGGCCAAGCGCAGCTCGCCCCAAACATCATGGGTGAGTGCGGCGAAGCCGGCGCTGCCCAATCCGAGGCGAATGCCCGCTGCTGCGAAGGCTGCCACCGGCGCGAGTCCGTGGCCGCTGCGCAAATCTCCTTGCAGGCAAACACTGACGGAAATACCGGTGCGCTGCGCCAAGGCGATGTCGTCCTCGGTGACCTGCGCCATATGCACGGCGTTCAAGGCGGGGGACAACAATCCCAGTTTCCACAGCCGTTGCAGCGGCCGCGCGCCGTGCAGCGCCAGCGATTGTTCGATCTCCGCAGCGCCAGCCTGCACATCGATCATGATGCCGGCGTCGAGTTCATCCGCCAGCGTGATGAGCTTCGACAGAGTGGCGTCGCTCAACTCATTGGCGCTGCGAGGCGCGAACGCCGTGGACACCAGGGGGTGTCCGCCGTACTCGTCGCGAAAGCTCAAAGCTTGGGTCAACGACTGCGCGCTGCCGGCCGCCCACGGTGTTCGCCCTTCGGCCACCGGCATGCCCACCACGACCCGGATGCCTTGTTCGATGGCGGCCAGCGCGGTCTCGCGCGGAAACTGGTGGCGGTCCGAGAAGCAGGTGATCCCGGCGCGCAGCATTTCGGCGATGGCCAGAAGCACGCTGTCGTGCGCGAAATCGGCGCCGCTTTCCGGCGCCTCGCGCGCCGCCGCGGAGTGGGTGCCGCGAAATAGCGACAGGGCCGCATCGGCCCGCGCGTTGATCATGCCGGGCATGAGCAGATGGGACGGCCGCTGCAGAACCACGGAGGCGCAGTAGCGCGCACGCGCAATTTCCGTAGGCAATATATCGAGAATTCGCCCGTCGCGAATCACCAAGGAATGCTGCCCGAGCAGCTGGCTTCGAACGCTCATGGGAGCGATCCAACGGACCTCGATGCATAAATCGGCGGCGACGGCAGGCATGGCGGAAGTATATCGGCAAAAGCCTCACGTTAGGCTTAAGACCGATAGTGTTATGTGCTAGAATTCACCCATGTTGAGGCCCCGTCTCGTCTCCTATAAACCCGCTGAATAGAAGCCCCTAAAGGCACACCGGACTCTCGCAAATGGCCGAGATCGCTCGCGAAATATTGCCCGTAAATCTCGAAGACGAGATGCGGAAGTCATACCTCGATTACGCCATGAGCGTGATCGTCGGACGCGCTTTGCCCGACGTGCGGGACGGCTTAAAACCCGTGCATCGGCGCGTGCTGTTCGCCATGCGCGAGTTATCCAACGACTGGAACCGGGCCTATAAAAAGTCCGCGCGCGTGGTTGGCGACGTCATCGGCAAATACCATCCGCATGGCGATGCCTCGGTGTACGACGCCATCGTGCGCATGGCGCAAGATTTTTCGATGCGCTACATGCTGGTGGACGGCCAGGGCAATTTCGGCTCGGTCGATGGCGATCCGCCGGCGGCGATGCGCTACACCGAAGTGCGCATGTCGCGCCTGGCGGGCGAACTGCTGGCCGACATCGACAAGGAAACCGTCGATTTCAATCCGAATTACGATGAGTCCGAGAACGAGCCCTCGGTATTGCCCGCGCGCATTCCGAACCTGCTGATCAACGGGTCCTCGGGCATTGCGGTGGGCATGGCCACGAATATTCCGCCGCACAATCTCACCGAAATCATAAACGCCTGCATCGCGCTGATCGAGAAGCCGGAATTGACCCTGGCCGAATTGCTGCAACTTGTCCCGGGGCCGGATTTTCCGACCAAGGGCTTCATCAACGGCACTCAGGAAATCGTCGCGGCTTATAAGACCGGCCGCGGCCGCGTGCACATGCGCGCGCGCACGCATTTCGAGGATGTAGGCAAGGGCGATCGCCAGGCCATCATCATCACTGAACTGCCTTACCAGGTTAATAAGGCGCGCTTGATCGAGAAGATTGCCGACCTGGTGCGCGACAAGCAGATCGAGGGCATCGCCTCGGATGGCTTGCGCGACGAGTCTGACAAGGACGGCATGCGGGTGGTGATCGAGCTGAAGCGCGGCGAAGTGCCGGAGATTCTGCTCAACAACCTGTTCGCCCAATCCGAGATGGCGAAGGTGTTCGGCATCAACATGGTGGCGCTGGTCGACGGCCAGCCGCGCCTGTTGGGTTTGAAAGAAATGCTCGACGCCTTCCTGCGGCATCGGCGCGAGGTGGTGACGCGGCGCACGATATTCGAATTGCGCAAGGCGCGCGAACGCGGCCACATCCTGGAAGGCCTGGCGGTCGCGCTCGCCAACATCGACGACATCATCGCCGCCATCAAAGCCTCGCCGTCGCCCGCGGAAGCAAAAGTCGCTTTGACTTCGCGCAGTTGGAACTCCGGCGCGGTTCCGCAGATGCTGGCGCGCGCCGGGGACATCACGACGCGTCCCGACGCTGAAAATAGCGCCTTGGGCATCGTCGCGGATGGCTATCGGCTCACCGATACCCAGGCTCAGGCCATTTTGGAAATGCGCTTGAACCGGCTGACGGGTCTCGAGCAGGACAAAATTCTGGCCGAGTTCCAGGAATTGCTGGAACAGATCCGCGATCTGTCGGACATTTTGGCGCGGCCGGAACGGCTGCTGCAAGTGATCCGCACCGAGCTGGAGTTCATCCGCGACACCTTCGGCGACAAGCGCCGCACCGAAATCCTGGTCAATCATGAAGACCTCACCACCGAGGATTTGATTTCGCCGGAGGATGTGGTGGTGACGCTGTCGCATGGCGGTTACGCCAAGGCGCAGCCGATCTCCGACTACCAGGCGCAGCGGCGCGGCGGCCGCGGCAAGGCCGCGACCTTGGTCAAGGACGAGGACTTCGTCGACAAGCTATTCGTGGCCAATACCCACGACACCCTGCTGTGCTTCTCCGACCGCGGCAAATTGTATTGGCTCAAGGTGTATCAACTGCCGCAGGCCAGCCGCGGATCCCGCGGCAAACCCATCGTCAATCTGTTGCCGCTGCAAGAGGGCGAGCGCATCAGCGCGATGCTGTCCATCAAGGAATTCGAGGAAGGCAAGTTCGTGTTCATGGCCACCAGCCTGGGCACGGTCAAGAAGACTTCGCTGGCCATGTTCTCGCGGCCGCGCGCCAACGGCATCATCGCGGTGGCGCTGGATCCCGGCGACAAGCTGGTCGGCGTCGCCATCACCGATGGCACAAAAGACATTTTGCTGTTCACCACGGCGGGTAAGGCCATTCGCTTCATGGAGGACGAAGTGCGTCCCATGGGCCGTGAAGCGGCGGGCGTGCGCGGGGTGAAACTGGCCGATGATCAGCGGGTCAACGCCTTGATCGTGGCGCAGGACGGCTACATTCTGACCGCCTCGCAAAATGGCTTCGGCAAGCTGACCCCGCTCGATGACTTCCCGAAACATGGGCGCGGCGGCCAGGGCGTCATCGCGCTGCAAATCACCGACCGCAACGGACACATGGTCGGAGCGCTGCTGGTCAATGTCGATGACGAAATCATGTTGATGAGCCAGAACGGCGTGCTGGTGCGCACACCGGTGAAGGACATATCGGTGGTCGGCCGCAATACGCAGGGCGTGCGCCTGATCCGTCTGGAGGAGGGCGACGAGCTTTCCGGCCTGGAGCGCATCGACGGTTTGGCTGCTGAGAATGGCGGTGCGGACGACGCTCCGGCCGGTGACTTGCCCGCCGCCGATTCACCCGCCGATTCATAAGCTTTCGCATGCGCGCTTTCAATTTCTCTCCGGGACCCGCGGTATTGCCCCTCGAGGTCTTGGAGCAGGCGCGCGACGAACTTCTCGACTGGCAGCGCAGCGGCATGTCGGTGATGGAGGTCAGCCACCGCGGCAAGTCCTTCCTGGAAGTGGCCGCGACCGCCGAGGCGGATCTGCGCGAGCTGATGTCCATTCCGTCGAACTACAAGGTGTTGTTCATGCAGGGCGGCGCCTCGGCGCAATTTTCTCTGGTGCCCATGAATCTGAGTGCGGCCGGCGCTACGGTCGATTACCTCGACACCGGGCACTGGTCCCACAAGGCCATCGACGAGGCCAAGCGCTATGCCCCGGTGCACATCGCCGGCGATGCCGGCGGCCAGTACCACCACGTGCCGCCGGCCGGCGAATTGCAGTTCAGCCGCAGTGCCGCGTACGCCCACTACACGCCGAACGAGACCATCAGCGGCGTTGAATTTTCCTACATTCCCGACGCCGGCGGCGTACCGTTGGTGGCCGACATGTCCTCCAGCATTTTGTCGCGCCCCATCGATGTGTCGAAGTTCGGCTTGATCTACGCCGGGGCGCAGAAAAACATCGGCCCCTCCGGCTTGGTGGTGGTCATCGTGCGCGAGGACTTGATCGGCAAGGCACGCCGCGAAACGCCGCATGTGTTCGACTATCAGGCTGTTGCCGACAACCAGTCATTGCTGAATACGCCGCCGACGTTCGCCTGGTACATGGCCGGGTTGGTGTTCAAGTGGCTCAAGAAGGCCGGCGGGGTGGGTGCCATCGGCGAGCGCAACCAGCTCAAAGCGACCACGCTGTATGCGGCCATCGATGCGTCGCGCCTGTACCGGAATTCCGTCGCCAAGGACTCGCGCTCCCGGATGAATGTGACTTTTAGCTTGGCTGACGCTGAATTAGATGCGGTGTTTCTCGCCGCCGCCGCGGAAGCGGGGTTGCATGGCTTGAAGGGACACCGCATTGTGGGCGGCATGCGCGCCAGTCTTTATAATGCCATGCCGCTTTCCGGGGTCGAACGGCTGATCGCCTTCATGTGCGAGTTCGAGCGCGGCCACGCATGAAGAAGAAAGCCAAGAGCGGTAAACGACCGCCGCCGCCCGCGAAGCCGCCCGCGAAATCCGTGGTGGGTGCAACTCCCGCGACGCCGGGACTGGGCAGTATTCGCGATAGCATCGATGCCATCGATGCGCGCATCCATGGCCTGCTCAACGAGCGCGCGCGCTTCGCGCAGCTGGTCGGCATTTCCAAATCGGCATCGGGCAAGGCGGTGGACTTCTATCGTCCGGAGCGCGAAGCCGAGGTGCTGCGTCTCGCGCTGAAGCGTAACCAGGGACCGTTGCGCGACGAAGAGATCGCGCGGCTGTTTCGCGAAATCATGTCGGCCTGCCTGGCGCAGCAGGAACCGCTCAAAGTGGCGTTTTTGGGACCTGAAGGCACCTTTACCCAAGCGGCCGTCCTCAAGCATTTCGGCTCATCGGTTCGCGCGCTGCCGCTGGCGGCCATCGATGAAGTGTTTCACGAGGTCGAAGGCGGCGTCGCCGATTTCGGCGTGGTGCCCATCGAGAATTCCAGCGAGGGCACGGTCAATCACACCCTCGACATGTTCTTGACCTCTTCACTGAAGATTTGCGGCGAAGTCGAACTGCGCATCAATCATCACTTGATGGGACGCATGACGGACATGCAGGACATCAAGCGGGTGTGTGCGCACCCGCAAGCATTGGCGCAATGCCGCGGTTGGCTGGACGAGCAGCTTCCCGATGTGGAACGCGTGCCGGTATCGAGTAATGCCGAGGGTGCGCGGCGCGCCCGGGACGAACGGGGCAGTGCGGCCATCGCCGGCAAGGCAGCCGCCGACATTTACGGGCTCACGTTGCTGGCCAATGAAATCGAAGACCGCGCCGACAACACCACGCGCTTCCTGGTGATCGGCCGCAAATTGTTCAGCGCCAGCGGCGCCGATCGCACCACGCTGCTGGTGTCCACCAGCGACACCGATGACGCCGGCGCGCTGTTTCAATTGCTCGAGCCCCTCGCGCAGCATCGGGTCAACATGACGCGCATCGAGTCGCGCCCCTCGCGCAAGCGCAAGTGGGACTATGTATTTTTCATCGACGTCGAGGGACATGTCAGCGATCCGCCGGTCGCTAAGGCGCTGGCGGCCCTGGAGAGCGGCGCCTCCCTGTTCAAGGTGCTCGGCTCCTATCCGCGGGCGGTCCTTTGACGCAGAACTTCGAACTGCTGCCGGCGACGCGCGTCTCCGGCGTCGTCACGGTACCCGGTGATAAGTCGATTTCGCATCGCGCGCTGATGCTGTCGGGGATCGCCGAAGGCGCGAGCCGCGTGAACGGCTTTCTCGCCAGCGAAGACTGTTTGGCCACGTTGGCGGCGATGCGCGCGCTGGGGGTGCGCATCGATCAGACCGCCGCCACCGACGTCGTCGTGCACGGCGTCGGCATGCGCGGCCTGAAGGCGGCCGGCAAACCCTTGGATATGGGTAATGCCGGCACCGCCATGCGCTTGTTCACCGGACTGCTGTCCGCTCAGGCCTTCGGGTCGCAATTGGTGGGCGATGAATCGCTGATGAAGCGGCCCATGGAGCGCGTGGCCAAGCCGCTGCGCGCAATGGGCGCGGATGTGCGCACCCGCAATGGCACGCCGCCGGTGGATATCGGCGGCGAACGCCAGCTGCGCGGCATCGACTATGTGATGCCCATGGCCAGTGCTCAGGTGAAATCGGCGATTTTGTTGGCGGCGCTGTATGCCGAGGGCCCGACCAGCGTGACATCGCCGGCGGTGAACCGCGATCACAGCGAGTTGATGCTGGCCAGCTGCGGCGTGCGGGTGGACAGCGCGGGGCTACGTACAACCGTCTATCCGCCCGAACGTCTGCGCCCGCAGAACATCACCGTGCCCGGCGATTTTTCCTCGGCGGCGTTTTTCATCGTGGCGGGATTGTTGAGCGCCCCTGAACCCGGGTTGCTGATTCGTAACGTCGGCATGAATCCGACGCGCACCGGCCTGCTCGATATCTTGCGCAGCATGGGCGCCGACATCGAGATCTTGGATGCGCGCCTCAGCG
>JAXDQN010000302.1:0-11102 GCA_034667865.1 Gammaproteobacteria bacterium | reverse complement strand
ACTCGCCCGCACTGCCTGATTCCCGGCACACGCGCCGTATTCTTTTTGCCAGTTTGATCGGCACCACCATCGAGTTTTACGATTTCTATATCTACGCCACTGCGGCGGTGTTGGTGTTTCCCAAATTGTTTTTCCCCAAGGGCGATCCGGCGACCGCGACCTTGCAATCGCTCGCCACCTTTGCGCTCGCGTTCGTCGCCCGGCCCATTGGCTCCGCGATCTTTGGCCATTTCGGCGATCGTGTCGGGCGCAAGACCACGCTGGTCGCTGCCTTGCTGACCATGGGAATCTCAACTGTCTGCATCGGGCTGCTGCCAACCTACTCGTCGATCGGCGTGTGGGCCGCCGTGCTCTTGGCGCTGTGCCGCGTCGGCCAAGGTCTAGGGTTGGGTGGAGAGTGGGGCGGCGCGGTGCTATTGGCAACTGAGAATGCGCCGCCCGGCAAGCACTCTTGGTTCGGCATGTTTCCGCAATTGGGTGCGCCGATCGGACTGTTCATTTCGATCGGCGCTTTTCTGTTGATGAGCCACAATCTGAGCGAAGAACAGCTGTTCAGCTGGGGTTGGCGGGTGCCGTTTCTGGCCAGCACAGTCTTGGTCGTCGTCGGGCTCTACATCCGCTTGCAGTTGGCGGAGACTCCTGCCTTCAAACGCAGCATCGAGAAGGGCGAGCGGGTGCGGGTGCCGTTCTTGGTTGTGTTCGCCAAGTACCCGATGCAATTCGTTCTGGGCGCGTTTGGCGCCGCGACCACTTTTTTGGTGTTTTACCTGGCGAACGTGTTCGCCTTGGGCTGGGCCACTGGCAGTTTAGGTTTCGCCCGGCAGGATTTTCTGATCATGCAAATGATCGCGGTGTTTTTCTTCGGACTGTTCATACCGGTGGCCGGTGTCATCGCCGATCGCATAACCGCGCGCAACATGCTGATCGCCGCGTCCGTGCTGACCATCCTGTTCGGCTTTGCCTTTGAGCCGCTGATCGGCACCCATGACGGCGTGAAAGTTTTCATTTTTCTGGCGATTGGATTCGGCTTGAGCGGCCTGAGCTACGGTTCGCTGGGAAGCGCTTTGGCCACCTTGTTCCCCACGCCGGTGCGCTATACCGGTTCTTCAATGGCGTTCAACGTCGCCGGAATTTTGGGCGCCTCGTTTGCGGCCCCGGTAGCCAGTGCGTTGGCCAAACAGTACGGGCTGGCGTACGTGGGCTACTACCTGTCGGTTGCGGGACTCATCACCTTAGTCGCTTTGCTGTTTATCAAGGGAGAAAAGCAATGAGTACACGTACGCTTGGTTTGAATGCGCTGTTTGCCGTGATGCTGGCCAGTGCCGCGATGGCGCAAGGCGATGCAATTGATGCTGCGGTGGCTCACGCCGGCCGTCCGGCGGCGGATATTACGCGCGACGCCACTGATCATCCTGCGCAAGTGTTGCGGATGGCGGGCATCAAGCCCGGCATGACGGTGGCCGACGTGCTGGCAGGCGATGGGTACTACAGCGAGTTGCTGGGCTACGTCGTGGGCCCCAAGGGTCATGTGATATTGCTCAACAATTCGGCATTCGCTCATTGGAGCGAACCGGATCTGCCCAATCGAATCGCCAGCAATCGCATGACCAATGTCACCCATCAAGTGACCGAACTGGATGACATGAAACTGCCGGCGGCAAGCTTGGATGCCGTGCTACTGGTCAAGGTGTACCACGATCTTTACTGGGTGGATGCCAAGCCCAATAGCCCATGGCCGAAAATCAACGTGCCTACGGTGCTCGATCAACTGTCGAAGGCGCTGAAAAAGGGCGGCGTACTGCTGGTGGTGGATCACTCGGCCAAGGCGGGAACGGGAACAGCGGATGCCGGAACTCTGCATCGCATCGACCAGGCCTATGCCATAAAGGATTTCGAAAGCCACGGCTTCAAGCTGGTGAAGAAGAACACCACGTTGCTGAAGATGCCCGGCGACGCGCGCGACCAGCTCACTTACAAAGGGCCGATGCTGGGCAAGACCGACCGCTTCATACTGGTGTTTAAGAAGGTCTGATCACAGCAGCGAGGTCAGCCACCGCATCATGGTGGTTGAATCCATGGCGCCGGTTTGGCGACCGATTTCCTTGCCGCCCCGAAATACCACCATGGTGGGGATGCTGCGAATGTTGAACTGGGCGCCCGGGCCCGGTTCATCCTGGGTATTCAGTTTGGCGAAGCGCAATTGCAATCCCACCACCGAGTCGCAATGCCCACAGACCACGTGAATCGAATCGCTCATTGCTACCTTGGCTGTGCCACTAAAATGACGAAGCTATCCGCGACCAGCGGCGCGCGCGGATTGGGCTGCTCGGGCGTCGCCGCCGGAGTGGGCCCGAACTGCGCGGCTGCCAGATAGATTTTATGAGTGGCCGGATCGAGGGTCATGGTGCGCGCGCTGACTTGCGTGGTCACCGTGGCTGTCACGCGGTACTCATCCGGACTGTCCTGATGGATCACGGTGAGCGTGCCGTCGATTCCGTTGCAGCTGAAAACCAATCCTAGATCCGGATCGTATACCACGCTGTCAGGTCCGCGGCCGATCACCGCGCGTGTCACGGGCTTCCCCGCGACGGAGTCGGTCACCGCAAGCACTTGGTTGGCACACACCGAGAAGAGCCGGTGATTGCCGCTATCCAATGCCAGCCCCGAGGGATTTGCGCAACCGGCCAGGGGCCATTTGGCCTTGACCGTGAGCGTCTTGGCGTCGATCAGCACCAGCTTGCCCGGTGCCAGATCGATGTTGACGAAAACGTTGCCGACTTCATCGGTGACCATGAAGTCGGGAGGGCCCGGCAGTGCAATCGTGGCCACCACCTGCAGGGTGCCGGCATCGATGACGGTCAGATTCGAGCTCTCGCGGTTGGCGGTGAAAACCACGTTGCGCTGTGGCTCGTACAGAATCGCGTCGGGCCCGATGCCGGAGACGGGGATCTCTTGGATGACGCGCAGCGTATCCAGTTCGAACACGGAAACGCTATTGGCCTTGCCATTGCTGGTGAACCCGCGCTTCAAAGCAGGCGCAAATGCAATGCCGTGCACGCCCGCCGTGTGCGCAATGGATGCGGCCAGCCGGCCGCTCACCGTTTCAATCACGTCGACCCGATCTTGGCGGCTGATAAACAGCCTGGCGCCGCTGGCCTCGAGGGCCAGGTGGTCCCACGAGCCGTTGCCCCCCAGCTGCCAGCTGTGCGCGACCGTGTAATCGGCGGCGGGAATGGGCGAACTGTCCGCCCAGGCACACGTCGCCGCCCAACACAACGCGCAGGAAATCAGCAGCCAATGGCTCCGAAACATCAACGATCCCTTCATGAGCGGGCGGCCAGTTTACGCGTATTGCTGCGTTTCACGACCAGTCCGAACAAAGTGTAATTTGTACATATTTTAACGGGAATTCGCGCGATATTTATGCATCCGTGCAAGAAACTAAGCGGGCTGCGTGGGATCTACTCCACTATGAATACTCCCGGGCTGCGTTTGCTGGCCGTGTCAACGACACTGTCCTGCCTGATTGCCTGCTCGCATAAGAATTCGATGAGCGCGGCCGCGTCTGCTTCGCAGCGTGGCGACTTGCTGGGGGCGCCGACGATGGTGGCGTCCTATTCGCCCAGCGACCTGCTGGGATTGGCGGGCGGCAATGACCTGGGCAAAACGCTGTTGCAACTCACGGTAAGCCCTACTTGCACCATTGCCGTGTTTCACCTGCAATATCAAACCGTGGATCCGACCGGCCAACTAACCCCGGCCTCAGGCGCCTTGATGGTGCCGAGTGGAACGAACTGCCAAGGAGGCCGTCCGCTATTGCTGTACGCCCACGGCACCACCACGGACCGCGGCTACAATTTCGCCGACCTGACCGCCGGCGACGCCGGCGAGGCGCTGGTGGTGGCGATTGAATTCGCGGCGCAGGGCTATATCGTCGTGGCCCCAAACTACGTGGGATACGACACCTCCACGCTCGGCTACCATCCCTACTTGAACGCGGACCAGCAGTCCAAGGACATGATCGATGCCTTGACCGCGGCGCGCGCTGCATTGCCAAATCTGGGCAGCGTCTCGAGCGACGGCGGCAAACTGTTTGTGGGCGGTTATTCGCAAGGCGGCTATGTGGCCATGGCCACGCACCGCGCCATGCAAGCGGCGGGTATGACGGTTACCGCAGCCGCGCCCATGTCGGGTCCATACGCGCTTTCCGCCCTCAGCGACGCAGTGTTTGAGGGACAGGTGAACTTGAGCGCGGTGGAAAATACCGCGTTGCTGGCGACCAGCTACCAACACGCCTATGGAAACGTGTATGCCAGCGCCAGCGATGTTTTTGAAACTTCCTACGCGGCTGGTATAGATGCACTGCTGCCGAGCACCGTCCCAGTGAGTGAACTTGTAAGCGAGGGTAAATTGCCCAACGCCGAATTCAGCCCGACACCGCCCGTAGCCTCGCTTGCCGACCTGACGCCTGCGACTGCGCCGGCGAATCTCGCCGCGGTCTTTGCCCAGGGCTTCGGCACGCCGTTCTTGGTCAGCAACACTTATCGACTGAACTATGTGCAGGACGCCGGCGCCAATCCCGATGGCGGATTGACCGGCACCGACGGCCTACCGCCGAGCGCACCGGCAAACGGCTTTCGCCAAGATTTGAAGTTGAACGATTTGCGCAGCTGGGTTCCGGCTGCGCCGGTGCTGTTGTGCGGGGGCAGTTCGGATCCTACATCCTTCTTCTTGAGTACGACCTTGATGCAGAGTTACTGGACCAAGAATGGCGGCGGCGCGTTTTTCTCGGTGCTCGACGTCGATTCGGCCGCCACCGCCAATGATCCTTATGCCGGCGAGAAGGCCGGGTTTGCAGCCGCTGAAGCGCTGGTCCGGGCGGCCGCAATTGCCGGCGGCGCCACCGACTTCGGCGACGAGGCGGTGTTTGCGGACTATCACGCCGGGTTGGTGCCGCCGTTCTGCGTCACCGCGGCAAAGTCATTTTTCGATGCGCACTGAGCGCTCGTCTCGCTAGGACAATTCGATCTCTAGGGCAATTCGAGATTGTCGATGAGCCGCGTGCTGCCCAAGCGGGCGGCAGCCAGGATGACCAGCGGTGCGCCGAGCAACGGCTCGCCCAGGTTGTCTTGGCGTCGGATCGACACATAATCCGGCTGCCAATGATGCGCCGCCAACTCGTGGCTGGCCGTGCGCTCGAGATTTCCCAAATCTTTTTTCCCCAGTCGGATCGCCGCGGCAATCGCCTGCAAGGTCGCATGCAGCCGCAAGGCCTCCTGGTGCTCCTCGCGAGTTAAGTAGGTGTTTCTTGACGACATGGCGAGACCTTGGTCCTCGCGTACAGTATCGGCACCGATGATCTCCACGGGCAACGCCAGCTGCCGCACCATGTTTTTCACAATCAGCAATTGCTGGTAGTCCTTCTTGCCGAATACCGCGATCTCAGGCTGCGCGATGTTGAACAGCTTGAGCACGATCGTGCACACGCCGGTGAAAAACCCGGGTCGGACCGCCCCTTCCAAGATGTTGGCGAGCTCGGCCGGCGGCGAGACCTTGTAGGCTTGCGGCTCGGGGAACATTTCGCTTTCAGTAGGTGCGAACACAATGTCGCATCCCTGGCTCTCCAAGAGCGCGCAGTCTTTCTCAAGCGTGCGCGGGTATTGGTGAAAGTCCTCGTGCGGGGCGAACTGCAGACGATTCACGAAGATGGTGGCTACGACAGGGCGACCGCGGCCGCGCGCCAGTCTGACCAATGACAGGTGGCCTTCATGCAGGCTGCCCATGGTCGGAACGAGGGCCGGTCGTGGTCCGGACGCCAGCGTAGAGCGCAGTTCGGCAATGGTATGAACGATCCGCATCGCGGCTACCGCTAATACCCGTGCAACGATTCGTCGGGGAAGCGGCCGCCTTTGACCTCGGAGACATACAGGCGTACAGCGTCCTCGATACTCAATCCGCGCTGCGAAAAATCTCTGACGAAGCGCGGTTGCTTGCCTCGCGTGATGCCCAGTGCGTCATACAAGACCAACACTTGCCCGCTGCAGCCTGCGCCCGCGCCGATGCCGATGACTGGAATGCCGAGCGACGCAGTCAATTCTCGCGCCAACTCGGAGGGCATCAGCTCGAGCACCAACATGCTTGCGCCGGCATCCACCAGCTCGCGCGCATGTTGCTTGAGCAGATTCGCCGCGCTCTCGCCGCGTCCCTGAATGCGATAGCCGCCGAGTGCGTGGACCGATTGCGGCGTAAAACCGAGATGCGCACACACCGGAATGCCACGCTCCACCAGCGCGCGCACTGTGGCTACGGTCCAGCCACCGCCTTCGACCTTCACCATATGGGCGCCGCTCTGCATCAGGCGGGTCGCGTTTCCGACAGCCTGCTCGAGCGACTCGTGATAGGAGCCGAATGGCATGTCGCCAATGATCCAGGCTGTCTTATTGCCGCGCGCCACGCAGCGGGTGTGATATTCCATTTCCTGCATGGACACCGGCAACGTGGTCGGGTGTCCCTGGACGACCATGCCCAGCGAGTCGCCCACCAGCAGAATCTCAACGCCGGCATCATCGAGAATGCGGGCAAACGCGGCGTCATAACAGGTCAACATGGCGATTTTCTCGCCGCTGCGAGACATGTCATGAATGCGGCGCAGGGTCAACAGCTTGCGCG
This sequence comes from Gammaproteobacteria bacterium, assembly GCA_034667865.1. Lineage (GTDB taxonomy): Bacteria > Pseudomonadota > Gammaproteobacteria > Steroidobacterales > Steroidobacteraceae > Bog-1198. The sequence goes on along the minus strand of JAXDQN010000302.1, from coordinate 4,433 downwards.
CGGCGGGAGTAGTGTCGGTCATGTTTTTGCGTCGGAAAAGGTGGTCATATTAGCATGCGCGCAAACTACCTCCGCGCGCCGAGCAGCAGCGCAAGTCCGATCGCTACGAAGCCGAAATCAACAATCCCATGCACGGCACTGGTCCAGAGCGGATTGTAAAGCGCAGCAACCAGTAACCCCACCACAACCGCATTGACCCCAGCCATCATGCGCGCCGCCCAATCGCGTGCGCTGATTGCCTTCCAAAAAGGCAGCGTGCCGGCGATTAGCAACAGACCCGGCAAGAAAATTGCGAGCAGGCTCACGGCAGCTCCAAGCGCGCCGCCGCCGCCGCCCCAAAGTCGCTCGCCGAGAAAGGCCGAGATGCTGAACATCGGCCCTGGCATGGCCTGAACCGCGCCATACCCAGCCAAGAAGGTGTCCGTATCGATCCATCCTGGTCCGACTACGGCATCTTGCAGTAACGGCAGAACCACATGGCCGCCACCGAACACCAGGGCTCCGCAACGATAGAAAGCTGCCGCCGCGTGGAGCAAACCCGGAGCTGAGCCTGTCGCTACAGCGCAACCCAGCAGCGTCCCGAACACCAGAAGCAAGACGGTCCCCGTCGGTCGACCGTAGGGCAAGGCGAATCCCTCGCCCGATCGTCCGGCGGCGCGCCTGCAGACCAGCGGCCCGAGAATTGCGCCGCCGGCGATCACTGCCAGTTGCGTCAAAGGGCTATTGCTGAACACGCAGAAGGCGGCGGCTGCGACGGCCAGCGCAATGCGCGGCGCGTCGGGGGTCAACGTGCGCGCCATGCTGATCACACCCTGCGCAACGACGACCACCGCAACCAGCTTCAAGACATGTATGGGTCCAAGCAGCCACGATCCCTCCAGATGCGCGCTGCAGACCGCCAGGACAAACATCAATATTGCAGAGGGAAGGGTAAATGCGACCAACGCAATAACTGCACCGAGCCAGCCGCCACGCAACAGCCCCAAGGAAAATCCCAGCTGGCTGCTGGCGGGGCCCGGCAGAAATTGACACAAGGCCAATAACTGCGCGAATTGATCGGCGTCGAGCCAACGACGCCGATCGACGAATTCCCGATGAAAATAGCCCAGATGTGCGATCGGCCCTCCAAAGGAGGATATGCCCAGCCTCAGGAAAGCCGTGCCGATTTCTGCCGCGACGGTCCAGTTCATCGAAGATCTAACATTTGAGGTTGGGCGGACGTTACGGATCCGGAGTGTCGTGCAGATGCTCGAACAGATGGGAGTTGGGCTGAATATGCCCGATCCCGCAAAATACGAACACGAGAACCAGCACGCAGTGATCGTTGATGTGGACAATGGGCAACAGGGTGTTCTTGTCGATCTCGACGCGCGGATGGGCCCACACGATGCCCGGAGCCATCTGCACCATCTGATTGTCTCTGACCCATTTGAGCTGCGCCGCCGACAATCCGCCCAGATTGCGGTAATTGCGTTCCTTGTCCGTATTCGCGACGCCATTTTGCGCGGCTAATTCGCTCTCGTGCTGCCAATCGATTTTCGGAGTGGCGGCAGTTTCGGCGGGCAAGGTGATCGCATTGGTTGCTTCAAGCGGGGGCTGCGATGGTTTGCGCTTGGGTGATTTGGCATTCGGCGCATCGGCAGTTGCGGCCGCGATTGTGGTCGGCTCAGTCTTGTGCAACAGCAAGAAGATCAGCGGCTCGGCACCTTGCCGCGACGGTGAGTGAAATTGTTGAGTTGCTCGCACCAGCACGAGCACGACCGTGCCGTGCAACATCAGCACTGCCAGAAAGACCAGCGGCCTCGAATTCCGTTTGCGGTGCGTGCCCAAACAGGCACTCCCTGTTTCTGCTCCCATTGACCAAGACAGTCACCGCAGGCCCAGGTTCCCTGGGCCGATCATTACAGCGGCGGAAACCTTGCCGGTGGATGCCGGTGTCTCGTGGCTTGCTCATAGGCATAAGCAAGCTTGATCAACTCGGCTTCGGCGAAAGTCTTGCCCAAGAAGGTTATTCCCGCCGGCAGCGTGCCGTGCGTGTAACCCATCGGAACGGTGATGGCGGGGAAACCAGTATAGGGAGAGAGCACTTGGCTGTTGTCTCCAGCGGGGCTGCGACCGTCTCCCACCTTGCGCGGCGCATTGCTCCAGGTCGGATAGACGATGGCATCGAGTTTGTGTTTGTCCATCGCCGCCAGTATGGCTTCGCGAAACGCGATCTTTTTTTCGTCGTGATAGGTATCGGGACAAGGCCGGCTATTGGTGTCAGTCGCCGCTTTCGGTGCGGCCGCGTCCTTCAGCCGTGATTCGATGTACGGCAGATACAGTCCGGATTGAATGATGTCGGCGAGCGTGTGGTAGGGCGCATTTTGCCCGTGCTTTGCCAGATACGCGTTCACATCGGCCTGAAAATCGCCGCAAAACGCATCGTCGATCAAGTCGGCATAATTCGGAATCACGAACGGATCGACGATTTCGGCGCCCTGAGCCTTGAGGTCTTGAATCGACTTCTCCATCAATGTCTTCACCTCCGGATCGGTAGTCGATGCGTCGATATAGGCCCGATACACGCCAATGCGCGCGCCGCGCAGGCCATTCTTGTCCAACGAGGCCGTGTAGGACTTTGGAATATGACCTTGCGATAACTGCGTGATCGGATCCTCTGGATCGAATCCGGCCAACACATCCAACAGCGTCGCCGCGTCGGTGACGCTGCGCGCCATGGGTCCACCCACATCTGCGCCCAGGGCGAGTGGAATGATGCCATCGCGACTCGTCAGACCGATGGTGGGCCGGATGCCGACCAAGGCGTTGTGCGAGGAGGGCCCGCGGATGGAATTACCCGTGTCCGTGCCGAGGCCGATCTCCCCTAGATTGGCGGCCACGGCCGCGGCGGTTCCACCGCTCGAACCGGCCGGGACATAGTCGAGGTCATACGGGTTACGCGTAATGCCGGCAATGGAGCTGGCTGTGAGGTAGGGGCTGAAGGCCCATTCCGCCATGTTGGATTTGGCCAGAATGATGGCGCCGGCAGCGCGTATTTTTTGCACCATGAAGGCATCGGTCGCCGGGACGAAGCCCTTCATCGCCAGCGAGCCGCCGGTAGTTTGCAAATCCTTGGTGTCGTAGTTGTCCTTGACGATCACAGCGATGCACCCCAGTGGCGGCAGCTGGTGGCTGCGCTTGAATTCGGCATCGGCTTTATCCGCTTCCGCTTCGGCCCTGGGGTTGATCAACACCAAGGAATTCAGACGCGTGACTTGATCGTAAGCGCGGATGCGGTCGAGGTATGCGTCGACAACCTGGCGGCAGGTGATGCGATGTTCACGAATCGCCTGTTGAGTGGCGGCGATGGAAATTTCCGTGATGTCGAAATTGCCGCGGGCTTCAGCGGGGTTCGAGGCGGAGGCCGCGATTAGCATCGTCAGGCCAAGGCTCGTTCCAATGTAGATTTTGGCTTTCATAGAGGTACCTGAAAGCGCGAAGCGGAGCCGACTCCGCCCCGCGCTACTTCAGCTTACTTGAGGGAGGACGCTGCTGCCTTGCAGACCAGTTCGTCTTGGGAGCCCGTGCCGCCTGAACAGCCGATGGCGCCAATGAGCTTGCCATTCTCCACCAAGGGAATGCCGCCGCGCGAGGCGATCATGCCATCCAATGACAGGGTGTTGTAATTCTGCTTCAGTTGAATGCCGTCTTCGAACACGCGCGTTTCGCGCCGATAGATGGCGGCGCTGCGCGCCTTGTGTTGCGATACTTGGATGGATGCCAGCTGGGCGCCATCCATACGACGAAAGGCCACCAGATTGGCGCCCGAATCCACCACCGAAATGTTGAATTTCCAATGATGCTTGTTCGCCTCCGCGACCACGGCATTGATCAGCGCCTCGGCCCGATCAGCGCTGATCGGTGCGCCATAAGGAATGTCGAAGGGCATATTGTCCGGGATGGCATCCAGGGGGTTAGCGGGTGCCGTTGCCGGTGGCGTCGCCGCCGGTGTCTGGGCAAGACCCGGTAGGCTGGCGCAAATGCCGGCCAGTGCCAGCGTTAGGGAAAGATTCTTGAACCGCATCGAAGTTCTCCTCTTATTTGAATAGAAAAGGCGTCCCGCAGCCTAAGCGGTCTGGCGCTTCGCGCTCAATGTTTCCGCATGCGCAGTCCGGCCCGCGAACGCGCCATGATAACAGCCGCTCCGGTATCATCGGGCCATGCAGCGAGATTATCTGGGCAATCCGGTAACCGGCGAAAACCATGCGACGCTGCATATGCTCGATGAATTCATCGAAGGGTTTCTCGCGTACGAGACGCGGGCCGAGCGCATCCTCGAGGCTGCTCAGGCGGATCCCGACTGCTGCCTGGCCAACGTATATTCCGGGATGTTGTGGATGCTTTTGGAGGCAAGCGAGGCGCCGCGCCGCGCCGCGAAATACCTCGAGGCC
>JAXDQN010000301.1:0-5162 GCA_034667865.1 Gammaproteobacteria bacterium | reverse complement strand
GTGTTCTTGCCGGTGCGCTCCGTGGGCGTGATGGGCGATCTGCGCAAATACGATTACGTGATCGCGCTGCGCGCGGTGGAAACCATCGATTTCATGACGGCCCGTTGGGCACGTTTACCGTACGAATTCCTGGATCGGGTGGTGCATCGGATCATCAACGAAGTGCCGGGCATCTCGCGGGTCGTTTACGATATATCGGGGAAGCCGCCGGCGACCATTGAGTGGGAGTAAACGGCGGCTGAATTTTCATGGTGTTAATGGGCTTTTCGAGATCTGTCGATGTCTGTCGAGAAGATCGCGATCGACGCTGATCAGTAGCGCGCATTCCCTATTCAAAACCTCACTGCTACCCCGCCTAGAGCCTCCGCGTAGAACAAGCCTTTGCCTTTGACCGCGACCGTGCACCCAGCGGTGCCACCGCAAAAAAGTGAGCCACTGCCATTGAGCGCAATGCCATAGCCACGCGCTTCGAACCGAAGGCCCACATGTTTTGCTAAGGGCACCATCCAACCGACACCCAAATTGCCAGAGAAGAAAGTACCCGAATTTAAGCCACTACCTTTGGGCGTCGCAGTCGTGCCGCCGATGCCACCCATGACGTACACACCGCTACCAATTCCGTCAATGAAGGCGGTTCCGCCGATATGATAATTGTGCAGAGTAAATCCAATTGGCTGACTGGAAGGCGAACGCGTTAGCGCCGTATCTTGCTGGCTATAGAAAAGCTCGACCTGCCGGCTGCGGTCCAAACCAATATCGATTGCCAGCCCGAAACTCGAACCGTTCTTAAGATCAATGGACGAGTTGGTCACTGAATCCGTCACGCTGCCGCCGAACCGGCCGCCGCCGTACAGCGTGACACTGCTTTCTTTGTTCGTACTTGGAGGCGATTGAGCGCCCGCGAATTTCGCCGGCAGGCCAACAAACAAGACAAGCAACGCGATTGACCAAAACATCCTTGGAAAATAATCGCCGAAACGCGCAGAGGTATTCATGATCGCGAACCTCACAGGTGTAAGGTCGACTCTATACCCAACCCGTCCATTATTTCCGCTGAGTACAGCTGATTGGGCCCTCACGAATTGGAGCATGGCGTTCACCCGAACCTAGAGAAAGCTTTGCGGCCACTTGCCGCATAGTCCGTCCGATCAAAGCGCCATACCACCGTCGATGGTAAGGCTGGACCCGGTCATGTAAGCCGACTCCTTGCTGGCCAAGTAGGAAACCAGCCCGGCAATTTCGTCTGGATCTGCAGCTCGCTTCAGCGGAATGAGCGGCTTGATTGCCTCGATGTGCTCCGCCGTCATGTCTGTCAAGGTTGGGCCGGGCTGGATGTTGTTGACCGTGATGCCACGGCCGGCAAGGTCGACGGCGACGCCCTTTACCATCACTGCGACTGCAGCCTTCGTCATTGAGTAGACGCTTGTGCCCGGATGCCCGCTTCGCACTGCGGTATTGCTGCCGATCGTAATGATGCGGCCGCCGGCGGAGAGATGCGCAGCCGCCGCCTGGATTGAGAGAAAGACACCGCGCACATTTATGTCCAGCATCCGGTCGAGATTTTCGACACTCACGGTAGCGACGTCACTCAGCAGCAGAATTCCTGCGTTGACAACGGCAATGTCGAGTTTTCCGAAATGATCGACGGTCTGCGCGACGGCAGCCTCGATAGCGCCGGAATCCGCGCTGTCGGCCTTGATTGCAATGCCGGTTCGCCCGGCGGCCTGAATCGCCCGAATTGTTTCGGCGGCCCGTTCCGGTGAGGTCACGAAGGTGAGGGCTAGATCGGCGCCATCTGTGGCCAGCCGTCGTGCGGCGGCTGCACCAATGCCTCGCGAGCCGCCAAATACAATGGCAACCTTTCCGGTGAGTTTGCGATCTTCGTTCATTTGCATCTCCATTCTGGATAGATCAGTCAATAATAGGGCGCGCAAAACCACGCCGGGCTCGGGTTGCCTAGCGCGGCTGCAAGCGGCCGATAGCGAACTTAGCCAGTGCGCGCAGGCTCCTGGCGTCGCCGCCCCCACGGGCGGCGACCTGAATACCTTGCATCGTCATCTGCACGAAGGCAGCCGTTTCGCGGGCGTTGATAGAGGGGTCGACTTCCCCGAGTGCCTGGGCCTCGCGGATGCGTTCAGCCAGGCGCTTGGAAAGCGTTGTAGCTGCGTTGCCCCGCAGCTTTACGAGTTCCGGATCCGTCGCCCCAAATTCGCCAATCGCGCTGACGCCCATACATCCGAGTGCACGGGCCCGGTCATCTTCCGCAATGAGGCCGAAGAGAAGCGCTTCGATACCGCCCAGCGGTGACGAGCAGCTATTCAGGCGTGCCAGATGTCCCGAGTTGCTTCCCCGTTGATATGCATCCAGCGCCTCGAGATAAAGCTTTCGTTTGTCGCCGAACGCGTTGTAGAGACTCTGTCGCCCGATTTTCATCGCTGCCAGAAGATCGTCGGTTGACGTCCAAGCGTAGCCCTTCGCCCAGAACACGCGCATCGCGCGGTCCAGCGCCTGTTCTCGATCGAACTCTCTGGGTCTCACCATAACCGAAGATTAGCTCTTATGGACTGATCAGTCAATAACAAAGTGAATCAACTATCCCCATTCAGCCCGTGAATGGATATCATCATGGCATGAGGATTCGCGTTCTCTCTGACCTGCATCTGGAGTTCTGTGACTGGACGCCGCCAGCCGCCGACGCGGATGTCATTGTGTTGGCAGGGGATATTCATGTTGGCGTGCAGGGTCTTGAATGGGCACGGGAAAAATTCCCGGCGACGCCTGTTATTTACGTGGCAGGCAACCATGAGTTCTATGGCGGACAGATGCACGAGGTGTTGGCCGCGCTGCGCAAAGCGGCGGCCCGTCTCGGGATCTACCTGCTGGATGGCGATGCAGTCGTGATCGGAGACACCCGCTTCTTAGGAGCGACGCTGTGGACTGACTTTGCCCTTTACGGAACGGGCTCTGCGCTCCTCCAGGCAATGAAGGATGCGGAGCGGGGGATGAACGATTTTCGCTTGATCCGCCACAGTGACGCGGAATGTTTCCGCCCCGAGCACGCGCGGCAGATTCACCTGGCGCAGGTGGAATGGTTGGCAGGCAAGTGCAACGAGACCTTCGACGGCCCGACCGTGGTGATCACGCACTATTTGCCGCATGCGCACAGCATTCATGCCAAGTACCAGGATGACCGGCTCAATCCGGCCTTTGCCAGCGATTTGACGCGTCTGGTGGGATCGCCGGTGACGCTGTGGATCCACGGGCACACGCATGAGTCGTTCGATTACGTCCTGAACGGCGTCCGCATTGTCTGCAATCCGCGCGGCTATCTGCCCATGGAGCCGAATGCCGCCTTCGATCCGAAGTTTGTGGTCGAGGCGAGAAGATGATGAATCAGCCCTTTTCCAATAGCTGCAATCTGCGTCGATTCGGCGTAAAACAACAGCCATGATCGATTAGCCTTACATCAACTCGAAGCCAAAGGAGCATTTTCATGAACACCCAAGAAATCGCTACCCGTCTAGTTGAGCTTTGTCGACAAGGACAATTCGAAGCCGCCCAGAAAGAGCTATTCGCAGACAATGCGGTCAGCATTGAACCGCGTGCAACCCCGGACTTTCCCAAGGAAACGAAAGGAATTCGCGCCATCATCGACAAGGGTCACAAGTTCGAGTCGATGGTCGAGCAAATGCATGGATGTAGCGCCTCCGAGCCGCTGATCACCGGCAACGCCATCGCTCTCGCGCTTACCATGGATGTCACGATGAAGGGACGCGGTCGCGTAAAACTCGAGGAAATCTGTGCCTACGAAGTCAAGGATGGCAAGATCGTTTCGGAGCAGTTCTTCATGTAGTGTGCGAACGCAGGTCCCGCCGCGTTGGCGCGAATGCGCCACGCGGCGCAGGGGAGCGGCGCACTGTACCGGTGAGAGCCGGCATTAAAATTCAACAGAGGATCACACCCGTATGTCGCTTCGAATCAATGACACGGCACCGAATTTCAAGGCGCAAACCACGCAAGGGCCGATCGATTTTCACCAATGGATCGGTGACAAGTGGGCCGTGCTGTTTTCCCACCCTAAGGATTTTACGCCGGTATGCACCACCGAGCTGGGATACATGGCAAAGATTGAACCGGAATTCACCAAGCGCAACGCGAAACTCATCGGGCTTTCCATCGATCCAGTCGACAGACACAGCGCGTGGGTCGCCGACATCGAAGAGACGCAGGGCGCCACAGTCAGATATCCGATGATCGGGGATACCGACCTGGCAGTCGCGAAGCTCTACAACATGCTGCCGGCGGATGAGGCCGGCGGCGCCGACGGGCGTACCGCAGCGACGAATGCCACGGTGCGCTCAGTGTTCATCATCGGTCCGGACAAGAAAATCAAACTGATGCTGACCTATACGATGACGACGGGGCGCAATTTCGATGAAATCCTGCGGGTCCTCGATTCAATGCAACTCACTGCCAAACACAAAGTCGCGACGCCGGTGAACTGGAAAAACGGCGAGGACGTGATCATCGCCGGCTCGGTGACCGACGAGGACGCCAAGAAAATCTATCCCGGCGGCTGGAAGGCGCCGAAACCGTATCTGCGGATTGTCAAGCAACCAAGTTGAAGCGTGATAGCGGGGCGCGGGCGGTGGCAGAACGAAAATGATATTCGAGCACCTCACCGCCGGAGGCTGTCAGTCCTATCTGATCGGTTGCGGCGAGAGTTGTGCGGCGGTGCTGATCGATCCAGAGATCAGCTTGATCGACCGCTACCACGCGCTCGCTGCGCGTGACGGATTGCGGATTCATTATCTGATCGATACGCATACCCATGCCGACCATTTTTCAGCCACCCGGCAGCTCGCTCGGAAGCTTGGCGTGCCGGTGGCCATGCATCGAGACAGTCCGGCGCCATTCGTGGACTTGCGTTTGGACGACGGCGAGATGCTGTTGATTGGCGCGCTTCGCCTGCAGGTGCTGCACACGCCGGGGCATACTCGCGATTCAATGTGTCTTCGCGTCGAGGATCGATTGTTTACCGGGGACACATTGCTTATCGGCGCGACTGGCCGCACCGACCTGCCGAGTGGCGATCCAGACGCGCTCTATGACAGCCTATTCAATCAGGTGCTGAGACTTGATCCCGCACTCCTGGTGCATCC
>JAXDQN010000300.1:0-3814 GCA_034667865.1 Gammaproteobacteria bacterium | reverse complement strand
GGTGGCGGGCTGGCTCATCGTTCAGAGGCCGAATGGCTCGCTCGCTCATTTTGATTGGCTGGGATATGTCGTGATGGCTATCACACTGGTGACGTTCGCTCTGATGTATCGAGTGCACAAGCAAGTGTCCGACGCGGCAGAGTTCATTGGGCGCCAAGGTGCTGCCAGCTAAAGCGCTAGACGCACGATGGAGGAGTCATCATGATTTGTCGTATGTGGCACGGACGTACTCTACGTTCCAAGGCTGACGCGTATGCGAGCTTTCTCCAACAGCGGGCCATCCCAGATTACCGATCTGTTCCCGGCAACTTGACTGTAGCGGTGTTGCGTCGCGACGACGATGAGGTAACTCACTTTCTGACCGTTACACATTGGGAATCGGAGGACTGCATTCGGGCTTTCGCCGGCAGTGATGTGTTGAGCGCAAAGTACTACGCTGAAGATGACGAATATCTCTTGGAGTTTGAGCCAACAGTGCAACACTACGCCGTGGTGGCCAGTGAGAATGCCGTCTAAACCGGTCGATGCTGTGGATAGACTGGCTCAAGGGGACCGCAGCGAGTGCCCGGGGCAAACTGCAACCGCACTGCAATGAGGGAGGAGGCCAATTGATTAGAATAACGAAGCTTGGATTGAAGTCGGTGCACGCGCTATGGGTCGTTGTGCTGTCTTGCGCCGCCTCATACGCAAACGCGTCGCCCTGCGACCGGATGAAGCTGGAGCTCTCGTCAAAGCAAACTGCGAATTTATCCACCGCTGTCGCAGGCCAATTGAATTCGCCATCCGCAAGAATTGCGCATAGCTACCGCCTTGGCAATTGGTACTTGTTTTACGTCAATACGCCGCTCGCCAACGATAACTTCGTTTTCTATCGCGGCGATCCGGCAACTCACCGCTATGTTGCATTATGGAGCGGCGCTGGGCGTACCCCACAATCTGAGCTCAGAACCTGGGCGCGTGCAAATGCACCTGGGATACCAGAAGCCTTGGCCAAATGCTTCGCGTCCACTGCTGCCGTGCGGCGCTAGCGTGTGGGGGAGATGAATGTGACGCAGCAGATTATATTCGCGCCGTTCCTTGCCATGATGATTCTGACTTTTGTGGTGTGGCTGTATATGTACTCGACGTCGAGGGAATGACGCATGATCGTATTGATTAATATCGGCCGTGCCGCGATGGCGCTATGGGTGGTTTATAGTCTGTTGCTCATTTTTGCCCCCGCTTGGATTCACCAAGTACCCAATCAAAAAAGCGGAATCGTTCAATTCTTGGCAGCCTATGCCCTGGGGTTCCTCATGGATCGGGGCCTGTCAATTTTTCGGCGCAAAAAAGCGGCGCTCGTCGCAGCGACACCAGCAGCCGACGGTCCAGAATCCATTTGAATGGTGGCCGCTCTCGGCCTGACCCGCAAAAGCCGGTAGGGGAGTTTTGTCACATGCCAGCCACCCTCCACGCAATTCAAGGCGACATCACGGCGCTGAAAGTAGCAGCCGTGGTCAATGCGGCGAATTCCTCCCTACTTGGCGGCGGTGGGGTCGACGGCGCCATCCATCGGGCCGCCGGCCCCGAGCTGCTGAGCGAATGCCGCCTATTGGGTGGCTGCAAGACCGGTCAGGCGAAAATCACCAAGGGCTATCGGTTACCCGCCAAATTCATCATTCACACCGTCGGGCCGGTGTGGCACGGAGGCGCGAGCGGCGAGCCCGAACTCCTGGCTTCCTGCTATCGGCGCTCCTTGGAAATTGCCGTGCGCACCAAGCTCAGCGACATTGCTTTTCCGTGCATCAGCACCGGCGTCTACGGCTACCCGGTCGAGCCGGCGGCGAAAGTCGCAGTGAGCACCGTACGCGCCTTTGCGGCAGAGTTCCCCGGGATTGAAGCGGTCACCTTTTGCTGCTATTCGTCCGGCGATTTTCAAATCTATCAGCAGCTGCTGGGACGTCGCGCTCCACAGTAGCGCTCGATACATTTGTTCCAGCTGACGGAACGCCCCGTACCTCGGCATAGAACTCCGGGCATACATGGCTTATTCTTTGAACTTCGGTAAAAAAATAATTACAAATGACATGGGGGAATGATGTCGATCACGCGTAAAGCACTGCGAGCCTTGGCAACTGCCCTGATACTGGCGAGTGGCGCATGCGTGGCGCCGACCCAGAACGCCAGTCCCGCAACCTCGTTGCGGACTGCGATCGGTGAAACAGTCAAAACCAATCAAGGCTTGGTGCGGGGCGCTATTGCGGACGGTGTTGCCGTGTTCAAGGGCATTCCCTTCGCCGCACCTCCCGTTGGCGACTTGCGCTGGCGTGCCCCGCAGCCGCCGGCCAAGTGGACCGACACCCGCGTGGCGGGTGCTTTTTCGGCAACCTGTGCCCAAGCTGAGGATTGCCTGTACCTGAACATCTATGAACCGGCCGACGTAAAGCCGGGGGATCGATTGCCGGTGATGGTGTGGATTCACGGCGGCGCATTTCTGTTTGGCGCCGGCTCGCTGTACGACGGCAATGAGTTTGCCCGTCACGGCGTCATCGTGGTGACCGTAAATTATCGGCTGGGCCGCGCAGGCTGGTTCGCGCATCCAGCGCTCACTGCTGAAAACCCCAAAGGATTGCTCGGCAACTACGGTCTGATGGATCAGATCGCCGCGCTGCAATGGGTCAAGGACAACATCGGCGAATTCGGCGGTGACAAAAAGAACGTCACAATTTTTGGTGAATCCGCCGGTGCCATCTCCATCAACTATCTGATGCTCGCTCCGGAAGCGAAGGGCCTGTTCACCAAAGCCATCGCCGAGTCCGGGTTCGGACGCCTTGCGGCCATGCCCATCTCCGTGGTCGAACAGGCCGGTGTCGGATATGCCGAAAAATCAGGCGTGCACGGCATCGATGCTGCGGCGGCTAAAGCCCTGAGAGCATTGCCATTCCTGGATTTGTCCGCCAACGCACCGCCCATAGGAGCGCCTGGGCAGATTTTACCGATGGCGGATGGACGGCTGATTACCGGCAGCGCTGCGGAGGGATTTTCCAAGGGATTGGAGGCCCGCGTGCCGTACTTGCTGGGCGGCAACAGCGACGAAGCCAGTCTGACCCGCCGTGGGTTGAATGCCGCCGAAAGACTGGCAGCCATCCAGGTCAGTCGTGACGCATTTCTGGCCGCCTACGATCCGGACAAAACCGCGGATGCCGACCGCATCATGGCGCATTACTTTACCGATACCTCGATCAGCGAGCCGGATCGAGATCTCGCGCGCATCCACGCGAATCACGGCAGTCCTACCTACGTGTATCATTTTTCCTATACGCCGGCAGCACAGCGTGCGACCCTGTTCGGTCTGCCGCATGGCGGTGAGATCATTTATGTATTCAACACGCCGCGCGCCACAGGCTTCGACGAAGAAGGCAAAGCCATTGCCGCGGCTGCAAACGGTTACTGGGCGCAGTTTGCCAAGACCGGAACTCCCGGGTCGGCGGGCGGTCCACAATGGCCGAGGTTCTTCTCCGACGATGAGTTCGTGATGGAGTTCCCGTCGAATGGCGTCCCCACGGCGGTGAAGCATTTTCACAAAGCGCGACTGGATTGGGTCGAGGCAAATCTGCCGAGGTGAGCGAGATGAGCGAGCGCTACCGAACCTTTAAGGATTTCTATCCCTTCTATCTCAGCGAACACCTCAATCCCGTGTCGCGACGGCTGCATTTCACGGGAACCAGCGTCGCAGCGGCGCTGATGATCATCGCGTTTGTGACTCAGATGTGGTGGTTGTTGGCGCTTGCCCTGGTCCAGGGCTATGCCTTCGCGTGGGTGGGACATTTTTTCT
>JAXDQN010000299.1:0-4678 GCA_034667865.1 Gammaproteobacteria bacterium | reverse complement strand
ATCCAGGGGCGCGCGCGATATCTCCAACACGGTGCTGAGTTTGACTCCGGCGGCAAGCGCCAATAGGCAACCGAGCGCCGCGCCGCAGGTCGTGATGATCCAGTTCTCGACCAGAAAATAACGCAGGATATGGAACTTACGCGCGCCAATGGCACGCCGCACACCGAGCTGCTTGGTGCGCGTGGAGACATTGAACGCCGCCAGCCCGCTGATTCCCACCACAGTCACCGCAAGGACGAACGCCGCGACGACTGCGAGAATGATTGCGCTGGCGCGCGTCTCGCGTCGACTGCCTTCGACAGTCTGAGTGAAGTCCTGCATACGCGCAATGAAGCGACCGGGCTGCAAATCCGCGAAGTTCTTCTCCAATTTCGCCATGAGACTGGCGCGCTGTCCGGGCTTTGCCCTCACCGCGTACACCACGTTGGGGCCGTCAGGCAGGATCGGCGCGATGACGATTTGTGTGACAAACGAATCGTAACGATCGGCCGTCAGTTCGGTGCGCATCAACTCAACAATGCCCACGATCGTGGAAGATTTGTTGATCAAGCCGACATAGACCGGCTTGCCGAGCGCGTTGCCGTCGGGATAGAGCTTCTTCGCCATTGCTTGCGTCACGATGACCTCGTCCGCCCAATTGCTCAAGGAAGCATCCACATCCGCCGCGGGCGGCTTGATCGCACCCCGATCGAAATTCCGGCCGGCGATGAGTTTCAGCCCCATCGCCTCGACAAATTTTTCGGAGCCGAGGAAGATCTGCGCGCCTATACCGCCGTTGGATTTTTGCAAGGCTTCGGGATTCGACGCAAAGGGCAATCCCGTGTAGGAGCCGGTCTCCGGCATACTTTGCGTCGTGGCGGCCGCCACCACCTCCGGCAGGGAATTCAAGTAATTCAAATCCGCCGTGACGGCGGTCGCGTACGGATAATCGTTCGAGGTGGACTGAGTATAAAACCAGAAAATGTTGTCCACATCGAGGCCGGTGGGCTTGTTGATCTGCTCGATCCTCTGCTCCACCACGTAAGCCACGTTCACCAAAACCGCCAAGGTGATCGCCACCTGCGCGCTCACCAGCAACGGACCGGTTTTATTGCGCCACAACGCACTTAGCAGGGCTCGAATTTCCAACTCGGCCTCCTTCTGCGGCTCATTGCGTCTTGAGAAACGTGGCGGGCGCCAGGCGGCCGATGCGGATTGCCGGATACAGTCCCGCCAATATGCCGGTCAGCAGCGACAACCCGATGGCAATGACGACCACCGACAGATCCATGTGCACGAAGCTGTTCACCAGTGCAACGCTATCGGGATTCTCAGTGTCCTGCAGGCCTCCTGAGAACAACCAGACCTTCAGTACCTGCAAGCCGCCGAGCGTCAAAATCAATCCGGCTGCACCGCCCAAGAGGCCCACGACCACCACCTCGATGAGATGTTGCCGAATGATATCCATGCGGTTCGCCCCGAGCGCGCGCCGCAAGCCCGCGATGGGCGCTGCGCTCATGAATTTGGCGAGCATCAATCCCAAGGTATTGAGAATACAGACCCCAAGGAACACGAATCCCAGCACCACCTGCACGCGGCTCTCGTCGCCGACTACATCCCACATGCCGAGCCACGTAGTCACGTTCACGATCCAATTGTTGTTCTTGCGCGGAAAGCGCCCGTGGGAGCGCTGATCGTTGGTGTAGTTATCCACGAAGATTTGATAGCGAGCACGGTCAGAGGCGTGGCGGAATTCGACCCAAAATTGCAGCCAGACGCAATCCTGGGTAAGCAGCGACTCGAAACCGGTGAACTTTGCGTTTCTACTGACGCAATTGGTGTTGCCCGCAGTGCCGAGCTTGAGCGCCTTCATCCAGCCGAAGGGCAAAAACACCTCTTCCGGAATGTCGAACGTTCCGTTGTTGAGATCGTAGTACTTCGGCCGCGGCATCCACGAGCCCAAAACACCCGCCACGCGATAGGTGTGACCGCCAAGCATCACATCGCGTCCGACGCTATTTGCGCCGGCGAAAAGCTTGTCATTCATGAACTTTGAAAGCACGACCACAGCGGCTGGTGCGTCGTCATCCGCTCGCGACCATCCGCTTCCATAGATGAAGGGTGCGTCGAAGGCCCTGAAGAACTCTGCCGTGGTCACGCGAATAGCCACGCCGAAAGGCTTCGCTCCGGGTCGATCTGGCGTCAGGACTTTCGCGGCCTTGTACATCATGACGCTGCGCACCGGTATGTCCGAGGCATATAGAGCCTGCGCGTCCTGATACGTGAGCTGGAACGGCGGATATTCAGGGTGCCGCGCGAAATTGTCGTCCGGTCCCTCGTCCCGAGGATCCAGCGCAACGGCAAACAGCGTGTCTTCCTTCCACGGGATGGGATGGCCCGAACGGGCATGGTATAGCGTGACCGCAATCATCGACGCGGTGATGCCCACCGCCAGGGCGCCGATCATCAGTGCGCTTAAATAGGGATTGCGCCGCAGGCTCCGCATCGCCATTCGAAGATCATGCGCCAGCACAGGCTATCCGGTCAGGACACCACGGAAGCTGAACCTTCCTCAGCCTTCCACGGTTTGAATTGTTGGGTGTGAGCAATCTGCCCGTCGACGACATGAACCTGTCGGTGAGCGCGCTGTGCGAGCTCGGGGTTGTGAGTCACCATGACGATGGTGGTGCCGGCCGCATTGATCTCCTGCAGCAGGTCCATGATTTGATTCGACATCGTCGTATCCAGATTTCCGGTCGGCTCGTCCGCCAGAATCACGCGTGGGTCCCCGGCGATGGCCCGCGCGATGGCCGCGCGTTGTTGCTGGCCGCCGGAAAGCTGCGAGGGAATGTGCTTGCTGCGTGTGCTCAACCCGACGCGTTCAAGCGAAGCCACAATCCTGCGCTCGCGTTCCCGCGAGGGCATACCTCGATAATGCAGCGGTTCCTCGACGTTGTCATGAATGTTCAAATCCGGGATGAGATTGAATCCCTGAAAGATGAAGCCTATTTTCTCGTTACGAATGCGTGAGCGTTCATTATCGCTCAAGCGATTGACGTCTTGACCGTCCAAGGCATAGCTACCCGCGTCGAATCCTTCAAGCAGTCCGGCGACGTTCAGTAAAGTCGTCTTGCCGGAGCCGGAATGGCCCGTTATCGCGAGAAATTCACCTGCATTTACCTTCAGGGTAAGGTTGCGCAGCGCATAGGTTTCAACCGTCTCCGTACGGAATACCTTATTAACCGCCTGCATATCGATCATGCGACTCCCTCGCTCCCTGGCGCACTATCAGCGAGAATCTACACGTATCCGCAGATGATTGCAGTAGCGCTCGAACTTTTGGGACAGTGCCTAGGTGAGACCCTGCGACGACCCTGGGGCCCGGCGTCGAAACGCATTTTTCTTAGTCGCGATCGGGCGCGCCGAGCGGGAAAAAGGGACGATATACACGCGCCTCATCGAGCGCGCGGGCGAAGGACGGTCGCGCCAGCAGGCGAGAGCGATATGCGCGCAGATTGCCGAACCTCCGATCGATGGCATGCGTCCAATCCGCGTAGAACAACGCGGGCGCCGCGGCGCAGTCAGCCAAACTGAAGCGCTCGCCAGCCGCCCACTCCCGGGAGGACATCAGGTCATCGAGCCAGGCGTAGGTCGTATCCAACATCGCGCGGGCTTCAGCGACACCCTGCGCATCGCGCGCTTCCGGCTTGCGAAGCGCGTCAAAAACCACTCTCTGTTGCGGCGTCGAGATGTAATTGTCGAATACCCGATCCATCATCCGCACCTCAATCGCATCCTTCGCATTCGCCGGAATCAGGCGCACCGCGCCTGGATAGAATTGGTCCAGGTACTCGATGATGGTCGTGGCCTCCACGATGGTACGACCATTATCCGTCAGGATCGGAAAGCGCTTGATGGGCCACAGACCCGCGAACTCCTGTCCGGTTGCCGGATCCTCCGGCGACAGCATTCTGAAAGTAAAGGCAGTGCTGTTTTCATACAGAGCGATCAACGCCTTCTGGCAGTAGGAGGAGAATGGATGGGCAAATAATTGCAAGCTCATGTCGGATTCCTTTTATGTTGCCATCGCCAGCTTAACCGTACTCATAATGCAAGTGGTTGCATTATTAAACCGACCGCTCTGATAATGCAAGTTGTTAACGGAGATTCCTGTCCATGCGCGACCCACAACGGTCCGGCTGCCCCATCAACCTCACCCTGGAAGTTCTCGGCGATCGCTGGAGCCTGCTGGTAATTCGCGATCTGATGTTCGGCAATCGGCGTCACTATCGCGAATTATTGAATCAGTCCGAAGAGAGAATCGCGTCCAATATTCTCGCTGCTCGATTGAAGCGCCTGACCGAGATGGGCTTGATTACTCGCGCTGACGATGCGACGCATAGTCAGAAGGTGCTCTACAGTCTGACCGAATCTGCCATTCAACTGGTGCCCTTGATCGCCCACATGGGTGCATGGGGCCGGCGGCACCGACCGGTTTCCGAAGAGCTGTCGATTCGCGCCGAGCTGTTGGAGCAAGGGGGGCCGCCATTGTGGGAAGCCTTTATGCAGGAGCTGCGGGCCCTGCATTTGGGCGCGCCGCCGGTCAAGGTGTCGGTATTCAGTCAACTGCAGGCGGCCTATGAAAAAGTCGTCGCCAAGAACCGGCGCCGCCAAAAGTAAAACCTGCCGGAGATCCGAC
>JAXDQN010000298.1:0-5473 GCA_034667865.1 Gammaproteobacteria bacterium | reverse complement strand
GGTGAAGGGCTCGGTTTCCGAGGCCGCTTCGGCCGGTCAGTACACGCGCTTTTCAATCAACGTGCTGTCGATTCAGCCCATCAAACCGGCGCCATAATGACCGGGCGCGCGTGACGGGGATTGGGATTAGAATGAATTTTTACGCCTGACTATAAAGGGAGTGCAGAGATGAAAAACACAAGGCTTTTCGGCTTGATCGCGGCACCTTTGATGGCATTTGCATTGTCGATTCCGGCATGGGCGGATGACCCGGCCCCCACCACCTGCAAAGATGGCACCACCACCACCTCGACCGGCAAGGGTACTTGCAGTGGTCACGGCGGCATTCAAAAAGCGAAGGCCGCTTCGACATCGGCGCCTGCGGCCCAGCCGGCACCCGCTGCGACTCCTGCGCCGGCCGCCGCCGGCTCGACCATCTGTAAGGACGGCACCACTAGCACCTCGACTGGCAAGGGAACTTGCAGCGGTCATGGTGGCGTGCAGAAAGCCGAGACAGCGAAGCCGGCAACGGCTTCCACCGCCGCCAAGACCTCAACCGCGACGAAGTCGGCGCCGACCACCGCGGCCAGCAACACGGATCCCACCGGCGCGACGGCCAAATGCAATGACGGGACGTATTCCAAGTCGCAACACCACAGCGGCACCTGCTCCAGTCATGGCGGTGTCGCTGAGTGGCTTACCGCCAAGTAATTTATTTTGATCAATTTACTTTTGCAGCAGAGGCTGCAAGGCCGGCCACACATTATTCAAAAGAATCGGCTGAGCCGCGGCGTTGGGATGGATGTCGTCGGCCTGAATTAGTTTCGGATCCACTGCGGTGCCGTCGAGCAGGAAGTCGACGAGCGCCGTTTTCTTTTCCCGCGCCAAAGCGGTGAATACCGCGTGAAATTGCTCGGTGAATTCGGGGCCATAATTCGGCGGCATGCGCATTCCCAGCAGTAGAACCTTGGCGCCGGCCGCGGTCGCCAGATCGATCATTTGCGAGAAGTTGGCCCGCATCTGAGCCAATGGCAGTCCGCGCAGTCCGTCGTTGCCGCCCAACTCGACCACCAGAATCTTGGGATGCTGCACTTGCAGCGCGCGCGGCAGGCGCGCCAGCCCCCCGGCGGTGGTTTCACCGCTGACACTGGCGTTGACGACTTGGTAAACGTAACCTTGCTGCTTGAGCCTCGTCTTGAGCAATTCCACCCAGCCTTGTTCTACGCTTTCCAAGCCGTAGGCGGCGCTGATGCTATCGCCGTACACGAGAATCACCGGTGGACCGGCTTTGGCGGAAACCGAGGCAATCGCTAACACGAATAGGAAAAAAAGCCGCTTCACTGGCACTCCTGATGCAAGACACCATCGTTCTCGAAGCTAAAAACGTATCGAAGACCGTCGCGAGCCCGGAGGGACCGCTGACCATTCTCGCCGATGTGAGCCTCAGTGTGCGAGCCGGCGAGAGTCTCGCCATTGTCGGCGCCTCGGGCGCCGGGAAATCCACATTGCTGGCGCTGCTTGCCGGATTGGACAGTCCCAGCACCGGTCATGTGGCCATCGCCGGCGTCGATCTGACCGCGCTCGACGAAGACGGCCGCGCGGCCATTCGCGGCAAGCACGTGGGTTTCGTATTTCAGGCGTTTCATTTGATTCCCTCGCTCACGGCCATCGAGAACGTGATGCTGCCGCTGGAGCTCGGTGGCCGTGCGGATGCGCGGCAGACGGCCGCCGCGGCATTGGCGCAAGTGGGTTTGACGCCGCGCATCGCTCACTATCCAAAGCAATTGTCAGGCGGGGAACAGCAGCGCGTGGCGATTGCCCGCGCGTTCGTGACGCATCCGGCGGTGTTGTTCGCCGACGAGCCCACCGGAAATTTGGACACCGCCACCGGTCAGCGCATCACCGATTTGCTGTTCGACCTGAATCGCAGCACGGGCAGCACCCTGGTGCTGGTGACGCATGATCGCGCATTGGCGGGACGCTGCAATCGCGTGCTGGAACTCGACGCCGGACATACGGTGGCGTGATGCAAGCCCTGCGATTCGCGCTGCGCAATCTTTGGCGGGATTTGAAATCCGGCGAGCTATCGGTGCTGTTGCTGGCGCTGATGATCGCCGTGCTGTCGTTGACCGCGGTGGGCTTTTTCATCAGCCGCGTCTCGGCCGGCGTCAGCGCGCAAGCGTCGGAAGTTTTGGCGGCTGACCTGCGCCTCGAATCGTCCGTGCCCATTCCGCAAAGATACTTTGCCGACGCGGAAGCGCGCGGCCTGCAGACGGCAAAAATCCTGTCGTTTCCGACCGCGATTTTCAATGGCGGCCAGAATCAATTGGTGGCATTCAATGCCGTCTCAAAGAACTATCCATTGCGCGGACATGTGCGCATCGCCGATACGCCGTTTGGCGTGGCGCGCGAAACGGATCGCATTCCCAACAAGGGCGAGGTGTGGCTGGACGGGCGCGCCATGGCACAGTTGCAAGTCGGCTTGGGGGCGTCGGTTCATATCGGCGCGGCAACGTTTCGCATCGCGCAGGTGCTCGACTATCGGCCGGATCAGGGCGGTGGCTTCGTCAATCTGGCGCCATCCGTGCTGATCAACTATGAAGACTTGGACGCAACTCAGTTGATTCAACCGGGCAGCCGCGTCAATTACTACGCCCTATTTGCCGGCCGCGCGGCCGCGGTTGCCGAGTTTCGCACTTATTTGAAGCAAGCCAAAACGCCAGCGGAACGCATCGACGATGTCGCGAGTTCCAGCCGCCAGCTGAGTGCGGCCATCGACCGAGCCACGCGCTTTTTGAATCTTGCCAGCCTGGCAGCGGTGCTGTTGGCGGCCATTGCGGTGGCCATGGGCGCCCGCCGCTATGCCGCCCGGCATATCGACACGGTGGCGCTGATGAAGTGCATGGGGGCTTCGCAGAATTTCGTGCTGTGGGTGTCGCTGGTGGAATTGACGCTGCTGGCACTGTTCGCGGTGTTGATCGGCTCCGCGTTGGGCTATGTAGGTCAACTGGGGCTGGCGTGGCTGCTGAAGAATTTGATTCGCGGGATTCTGCCCGGCGCATCGTTGGCGCCGCTGCCGATTGCGCTGGTGACGGTGGTGGCGATGTTAATCGGCTTCGCCTCGCCGCCGCTGCTGCAGTTGAAAAACACGCCGCCGGCCCGCGTATTGCGTAAAACCGTGAGCGCGCCGCCGCTGCGCTATGGCTTGAGCTATCTGCTGGCGCTGGGCGCGTTGCTGGCGATACTTTGGAGCCTGGTCCACGACACCGAATTGGTTTTCGAGGTCATGGGCGGCGTCCTGGGCGTGGGCGTGGTGCTGGCGCTGGCCGGCTTCGGTCTGGTGCGGCTCACGGGCCGACTGCGCGGCGGCGTGGGGGTCGCGTGGCGCTACGGTCTCGCCAATGTATCGCGGCGGGGCGCCGGCAGCGTGGTGCAGATCGTTGCCTTCGGCTTGGGGCTGATGCTGCTGCTGTTGCTGGCGGTGGTGCGCGGCGACCTGCTCACCGACTGGCGCCGCAGCTTGCCGCCCAACGTGCCGAACAATTTCCTGATCAATATTCGGCCGGACGAGCGCCAAGGCCTGCAAGCTTTTTTGGACGCGCATCAATTCGGTAAACCAACCATGTATCCGATGGTGCGGGCGCGAATGACGGCCATCAATTCGGAAAATGCCACGGAATTGAAGTCGCGGGATGAGGCGGCGCGCAACTATATCGATCGCGAACAGAACCTCACCTGGTCGGCGAATCTGTTGGAAGACAATCAACTCGTTGCCGGCCGCTGGTGGACCGCGGCCGACGCCGGCAAGCCGTTGGTGTCGGTCTCGTCCGAATATGCAGAGGCCTTGAAGCTGCACGTCGGCGATCACTTGAGCTTCGACTTGGCGGGCGAGCCGCTCACAGTCGAGGTGTCCAGCATCCGCAAAATTCGCTGGGATAGTTTTCGACCGAATTTCTTTCTGGTGTTTCCGCCCGGCCTATTAGACGGCGCCGCGGGAACCTATATGACGGCCTTGTTCCTCACCCCCGCGCAGCGGCCGGCGTTGGGCGATTTGGTGCGTCAATACCCCACCGTGTCGGTGTTCGACGTCGATGCCATCTTGAAGCAGATCCGGGACATCATGGATCGCGCCTCCTTGGCCGTGCAGTACGTGTTCCTGTTCACGCTGGCGGCCGGTATCGTCGTGCTGCTGGCAGCGGTGCAATCCACGCGTGATGAGCGGCGTTATGAAAGCGCGATGCTGCGCACCTTGGGGGCGAGCCGCTTGACGGTACTACAGGGAGTCGCGGCTGAATTCTCCGCCTTGGGGTTTTTGTCGGGTACGTTGGCGGCGATGGGCGCCACCGGTATCGGCTTCGTGCTGGCGCGGCGGCTGTTCTCGCTGGAATACACTTTGGATCCCTGGGTGTGGGTCGCGGGCTTGGTATGCGGAACCGTGCTGGTGGGGTTGAGCGGAACGTTGGCAACGCGCAGCGTGATCAACACGCCGCCCATCGTGACCCTGCGCGACGAGTGACGCGCTATCTGACTTCGAGCAGCAGCCAACCGATGGGCAAGGGCGTGCCGCGGTAGGGCAACGCTTCGATGCGTACCGTGTAGATGCCCTGCGCCAAGCCGGTTGAGTTCAAAGTGATTTGCAGCTCGCCGTTCGAATCCTTCAACAGGTCGTTGAGAATCATGGCGCGGCCCTGATCCTTCTTGTCGATGATGATGCGAAATTGATTGAGCTTTTGGGTGTAGCCGAGATCTACGTGCACTTCCATCAATTGCGGCGCATTGTGATTCAGGATGATACGCGCGTGATCGATGCCGGGGGAATGATCGGGCGAGACGCGCACCGTGGTCTCCACCGCCGGTTGCACCAACGATCCTTGAGTCATCAGGGTCTTGGTGTCTTCCAGCTGGATCTTCAGCAGTTCGTATTTGCCGAACAGAAACCAAAAGGCCACGAACGAAACGGCGGTCAATGCGCACAAGCCGAACAGCACGTTGATGGATTTCCACCAGGGCGGCTTCTCTTCGCCCAGATCTTGCGGCGCGCCGGCCGCCTCCAATAATTTCAGGCTGCTGTGGGCGCGCTCCGACAGCTTCAGTTCTTCGAGATATTCCGGATGGGCGCGGCACCAATTTTCCAGATCGCGAGCACCCTTGAAGGGCAGCTTATTCTCGAGATAGCGCTCCACGAGCTTGTGGTCTTCGATGAATTTTCGATCGAAGCGCGGGGCGGGCGCCGGCGGTTTGGCCGGTGAAATGGTGCGGGCGTTCATGAGCAAGCATTCCTTGAGGCCTCCATTTTGCCGTCTTGCTGCCTCGCAATATGTGAAATGCTGCGCATATGACGCCGCGTCATATCGGGGCTGAGACGGGCATCACGATCTAGGCCGATCCTAGCGCTCCATCACCCCGTCGATCACGTCGCACAGTGCGCCGATGGCGGCCCCGCGCGTGGTGGTCTTGCGCCATACAGCGCCCACCGTGCGCGAGGGCGCCGGCT
>JAXDQN010000297.1:0-3277 GCA_034667865.1 Gammaproteobacteria bacterium | reverse complement strand
GAAATGCAGCATGTTGGTGATGATGGAGAACAGCGTGGTTTCCTGGCCGCCATGTTGCGTGGCGGTCGATGTGAATGCACCACCGACCTTGCCGTTCAAGGCACCGCGCATCCAAAGACCGCCGGCTTGATCCAGAAATACTGCCATTTGGCCGGCCAAGCGTCCGAAGCGCGTCGGCGCGCCGATGATAATGCCGTCGTAGTTGGCGAGATCGTCGATGCTCGCGACCGGCGCCTTTTGATCGAGTTTGAAATGCGCGGCCTTGGCAATTTCCGCCGGCGCCGTCTCGGGCACTCGCTTGATGTCCACCTGGGCGCCGCCTTGGCGCGCACCTTCCGCGACGGCCTGAGCCATCGTTTCGATATGTCCGTAGGACGAGTAGTAAAGCACCAATATTTTGGCCATTTGCCGTTCCTCTTGAGCGAGCCATCGCAGTGACAAAGTATCCTATGCCACAGTGATTCCTCCTACTAGATGGGCTAATATGCGGAGACTCATCCATAAATGTAAGTAATAGGAATGCTCGACTTGAACCAAGTCAGGGTGTTCGTGCAGGTGGTGCGCGCTCGCAGCTTTGCCGAAGCGGCACGCCGCTTGAGCGTTCCATCGAACACCTTGAGTCGTTACGTGAGGCAACTGGAAAACGCGCTCGACACCCGCTTGATGCAGCGCTCGACGCGCAAACTCACCTTGACCGCGGCGGGCGCGGCCTTCTATGAGCGCTGCGCGCCTGCGGTCGACGATGTGCTGCACGCCGGCAAGGCGCTGGGCGTTGGTCAATTTCCCAGCGGCAGCATTCGAGTCGCGGCGCCGGCCGATTTTCTCGATTTATTCAGTGTCGACTGGGTGGCGGAATTCTTGGCGGCGCACCCGAAGGTGAAGATCGACTTTGTGCTGAGCGATGCGCGGGCGGATTTGATCGGCGAGGCCATCGATGTGGCATTTCGCGGCGGCTCAGCGCAGGTGGTGCCATCGGTTTATCGGCGGCTGTCCACGCAATATTTCAAATTGGTCGCGAGCCCCGCGTACCTTAAAAAGCGTGGCGTTCCCCCGACCCTGCAATCCTTGGCAGGGCACGATTGTCTCATCACCTCGGGCAACTCAGCGACGGCCTCCTGGGTTCTGAGCGGGCCGAATGGCGCCGAAGAGGTCAAGGTGAGCGGCAGGTTCAGCGCCAATACCGCGCGCAGTCTGCTGAAGAGCTGCGTCGCGGGTCTGGGTGTCGCCTTGTTGCCGGGCATGTTGATCATGGCCGAATTGCGTGCCAAACGCCTCAAGCAGGTCTTACCCGAATATCGCCGCACCGGCGCCGACTTTTGCGTGGTGCTGCCCAGCCAGCAGCAGATTCCCGCGGCCGTAGTGGCGTTCGTGGATTTCGCGACGGCTAAACTCGAAACATTGAACGCGCGGAGGTGAGCATGGTGCAGGGCAGGTGGAACATCGTTTTGAAGACGCCCATGGGCGATAAAAAGGGGGTGCTCGAACTCGCGACGGCCGGCACCACATTGACGGGCTCAATGTCCCACGGCGAACACCGCGCCGCCATCAGCGATGGGGTTGTCGATGGCAACCGACTGAGTTGGTCGGCAAAGATTACCAAGCCGATGCGCTTGAGTTTGAAATTCAACGCACTGATCGAAGAAGATAAAATCAGCGGCTCTGCCCGCCATCTCCTGGGCAACGCAACCTTTACCGGAACGCGGGTTTAATCATCCGATCGGCGCGTAGATTTCGGTACGGACTTGTTCCTGCGGCATCTTGCCCGGATCATCCACGAACCAATACATTGCCGTGCCTTTGGCGTTGTAGCCGTGGGCGGCCATGTAGGCGCTGAGCTTGGCATAGCTGTTGGAAAGAGCGTCGTAGGCTCCGACATGCGTGGTCTTCAATGCTTTGCCGGCATAGCTTTGCACCAGCTTCACGCCGTCGGAATTCGCCGGCGATTCGGCCGGCAGGCTGGCGCCTGCCGCCGCCGCGACTGGAATGCCGGCATCGAATGAATAGTTGCTGCCGGCCGCGTTGCGATCAATTCCAAGCGGCGCACCGGCCTGAGCCAATTTGCTCTTGGCCATGATCTTGCCGATCTTGCCAAAGCCATCGCCATAAGCCTGGGCGATGGCAGCCGAATTCGGCGCGGCCGTTTCGGTCACCACCAGCAGCGGTTTCGATTCCAGCTGCACTTCCTCGGCCGCGAATCCGGCGATGTCCTCGTTGGGCATGCCTTCCACCAGCGTTTTGAGCTTGCCTAACCCCGTCGCAAAATCCTTGCCCATCATTCGGTCCATCATCAGCCCGAAATAATGACCGATGGGATTGGCGCCCATGTCGACCACCACGCTCCAGGTGACTTTGGTGGAGGCGCCTTGCGGCGCCAGGACCATGACGGACTTGGCAGTCCCCATGCTGCCGAAATCCAAATCACTGGCGACGGATTTGTCGGGCGCCGCGGCGGTGATGATCTGAGTGCCGGTGCCGACCTTGTCGTTACCCGACCAAACCAACTTCGCGCCGACGCCGTCGCGCGGTCCTTCCATGGTCTGGTGCATGTTGGGATCTAAATCCTGCCACGGCGACCAGCGCGGAAATAACTGAAAGGAGTTGACGGTTGCGTATATCAAGCTCGCGGGGCGATCGATCGCCACTGAGCGTTCCACTGTGACGTGCTGCGGCAGCAGCAGCCCGACGATGACACCGATGACCAGAATCGCGACGAGGGCAATTAGAATTTTTTTCAGCATGCTGCCTCCCTGGAATTGTGATCGCTCCCCTCGCTCAGCCGGCGTCTTGCAGCTCTCCGGCAGCGCTTTGCACGTAGTTCGGCAATCCCATCTTCTCGATGAGTCCGAGCTGTTCCTCGATGAAATCGATGTGTTCTTCCTCGCTCTTCTGAATATGAACCAGAAGATCTCGGGTCACAAAATCCGCTACCGATTCGCAATGCGCAATGGCGGCCTTATACATCGGGTGTGCCGCCATTTCCAACTTCAGATCGCATTGCAGCACTTCGCGGACATCCTCGCCGATGTACAGCTTGCCCAGGTCCTGAAGGTTCGGCAGACCGTCGAGAAAAAGAATGCGCTTGATCAGACGATCCGCATGCTTCATCTCATCGATGGATTCTGCGTATTCGATTTTTCCGAGGCGCTTCATGCCCCAGTTTTCGAGCATGCGAGCGTGTAAGAAGTACTGATTTATCGAAGTCAGCTCGTTCTTGAGCGCCTGATTCAAATAGTCCAAAACCTTGGTATCGCCCTGCACGTGAGCCCCTTCTAAACAG
>JAXDQN010000296.1:0-3233 GCA_034667865.1 Gammaproteobacteria bacterium | reverse complement strand
GTGATCAAACTCAAACAGGACTTCCTGCCGGCGTATTTTCCGCGCGCCGAATTGCGGCTCGCGAAATCCAACAAAGCCGAGGCGATGGTCGATCTTGAATCGGTGGATCGCTTGGCCCCGAAGCCGGCTGATCTGCGCTTCGCCCTGGCGGAACTGTACGAGCGGCTCGATCACTGGCCAGAGGCGGTAAAACAATACGATTTGTGGATCGGCAATCATCCCGACGATTCGCGTATGGTCATGGCCTTGGGGTCGCGATGCTTTTCCCGGGCGATAGAGAACCAAGGGCTTCCGGCTGCCATCAAAGACTGCGACAAGGCCCTTTGGCGCGGTGATAAATCCACGCCGGGGTACTCGGAACTGTGGGTCTATCGGGCGATAGCCAGAATTCGCATGGGTGACTATGACAAGGCAATCGCGGATTGCAACGATGCCCTGAAGTTGTCGCCGAAGAATGCCAACGCATTTTACATTCGCGCAGTCGCCGAGTCGAAAAAGAACAAGAAAGCCGAGAGCGACGCCGATCTGGCGTCGGCGAGAGCAATCGCTCCGAAGATCGGCATGCGGCTGGCACGCTTCGGTGTCGCACCGTGAGAATCGCCGCGGCCGGTATGACGCTGGCCGCCGCCTTGTTGCCCGTGGCGGCCGCCATTGGGAAATGCACCATCGCCAGGCACGCAGAAATATCGATCACGATGAACAGCCTGCGCCCCATCGTGCCGGTGCAGATCAATGGCCACGAGGCGCACCTGCTGCTGGACAGCGGCGCATTCTTCAGCATCATGAGCCCGGCCACTGCGGCACAATTCAAGTTGAAAACCACCAACACCCCCTTCGGCATGCGCATCGTCGGAGTTGGCGGCTCATCGTTGACCGAGGTGACGGTGGTCAAAGAGTTGAAGTTTGCCAACGGCGCGGTGCAGAACGTGGAATTCGGCGTGGCCGGCGGCGAGGTGGGGGCTGACGGTCTGCTGGGCCAAAATCTGCTGAGTCCTTTCGATGTCGAATACGATTTCGAGCATGGCGCGGTTCGTCTGTTTCGCACCGACGGTTGCGAAGACGCGCGGCTGTCCTATTGGCTGACGGCGGACCAAAAGCCATCGACGCTGCCGATTTCGCCGGTCGACGCTCACAATCCACGCACCACCGGCACCGCCTATATCAACGGACAGAAGATCAAGGTGCAGTTCGACACCGGAGCCTACAACTCATTGCTGAGCCTGGAGGCAGCCGCGCGGGCCGGTATCACGCCGCAGTCGCGGGGCGTGGTGGAGGCCGGCTACTCACGGGGTGTCGGCCGGTCGATGGTGAAAACCTACATCGGCACTTTTCCCAGCTTCTCCATCGGCGATTCCGAGGAAATCAAGAACGCCCGGTTGCGGTTTTCTTCCGTTGACCTCAACGGGATCGACATGCTGCTGGGTGCGGATTTCTTCATTTCGCACCGGGTCTTCGTCGCCAACAAAGAGCACAAGATGTTCTCGTCCTATAACGGCGGACCCGTGTTCAACCTGGCGCACGGCAACGCGACAGAGAAGCCTGCAGGCGAAGCAGCCGGGTCCGACACCGTCGCCTCGCAAACCAACTCGACCGAGGCAGCCCGTCAGGGGTCGGCGCTGGTCGCGCGTCGCGAGTTTGGTCCGGGTCTGGCTTTCTTGAGCAGGGCTGTGGAACTCAGCCCCGCCGACCCGGAGATGTATTTCCAACGCGGCAATGCTTACCGAGCCAATGGCCAGTCCGATTTGGCGCTCGCAGACTATGATCAAGTCATCAAGCTGAAGTCCGATTTTCTGCCCGCCTACCTTCCCCGCGCCGAACTGCAGATCTCGAAGGAGAATCAGGCGGCAGCGATTGCGGATCTTGCTGCTGCCGACAAATTGGCAGCGCCGCAGGCGGACCTGCGCTTCGATCTAGGCGCGCTCTACACGCGGCTCGATCAGTTCCAAGCAGCGATAGACCAGTACTCCTTGTGGATACGCGATCACGAAAACGATTCTCGCTATGCCGGCGCTTTGGCGCGTCGCTGCTACGATCGGGCCATGCTGAATCAGGATCTGCCCACTGCACTGAATGACTGCAACGCCGCCTTGCGCCGCGCCAACAAAAACGACCCGGGCTACGCGACTGCGCTAGCCGATCGAGCCGTGGTGCGCATGCGTATGAGCGATTACGACAAGGTCATCGAGGATTCCGCCGCAGCCTTGAAGCTGGCGCCCAACGCTGCGTCAGCGTTGTATCTGCGGGGCGTAGCCGAAGCTAAGAAGGGCAGAAGCGCCGACAGCGATAGCGACTTGGCCGCTGCCAAGCAAATTGCCCCACAGCTGGCCGAACGCTACGCGAAATTCGGTATCGCGCCGTAGCAGCCAATCGTTCCTTAGCTTTCGAAGAACCCCATCTTCACGCCGGCCAGCTGCACGACATCGTTGTCGTTCAGGCGTCGCGCCTGCGGTCCGATCGGCACGCCGTTCACCTGCGGATAATCATTTTCCTTGCCGCTGTCGACATGGACGATGAAGTAGCCTTCTGCGCGGCGCGTGATGGCGGCGACCTGCACGCCGGGGCGGCCCAGTGTGGTCAAAGCTTTCGTCAATTCCAATTCACGTCCGGCGAAGGCGCCGCTCAACACCTGCAGCTTGGCCTTCGGCAGGGCCGTGGCGTTATCCGGAACAGTCGGCCGTTTGGCGGCGATTTGTTTGGCAGCCTGGTCCACCGCGGCGCTGACCTTGCGGATCTTGTCCTCGCCCTGTGAGCTGGGCGTGATGACCATGGTCTTTTCGAATTCGTCTTGCTCGGCGTCGCCGTCTTGGCTGTCGACGAAGCGCAGTTGGTGATGGCCGACGGTGATGACATCGCCGTGCTGCATCGCGTGCTTCTTGATCAGCTTGCCATTGACGTAGGTGCCGTTGGTGCTGTTCAAGTCCTCGAGGAAGGAGTCGTTCAGAATGTTGATGATGAGCGAGTGATGACCGCTGACCGCAGGATTATCGATACGAATATCGTTGTCCGGCAGGCGCCCGATCGTGTAGCGCTCTTTGTTCATGTTGTATTCCGCGAGGATCTGACCATCCAAGCTGAGCATCAGGCGTGCCATGCAGACTCCATATCTCTAGCCGAACCATCCCAAGATTTTGTCAAATATACGCCGGTGAGCCGGGAACGGCTCCTCGACGTGCGCCATAATCACAGAGACATTATCCCGGCCGCCGTTATCGTTAGACAGCTGTATCAACTGC
>JAXDQN010000295.1:0-2933 GCA_034667865.1 Gammaproteobacteria bacterium | reverse complement strand
TCGATGTGGCCGAAGATCGCGAGCGCTTCCAGAAACTGGTGAGCAGCCTGAAGCTCAAGCAGCCGGCCAATGCCACCGCGCGCGCCGAGGCGCAGGCTGTGCTCATGGCCAAGGAAGTGGGCTTCCCGCTGGTGGTGCGCCCCAGCTACGTACTCGGCGGCCGCGCCATGGAAGTGGTGTTCAACGAGGACGACCTGAAGCAGTACATGACCGATGCCATGAAGGTGTCGAACGACAGCCCGGTGCTGCTGGATCGATTCCTGGATCTGGCCATCGAAGTGGATGTGGACGCCATATGCGACGGCCAGGACGTATTGATCGGCGGCATCATGGAACACATCGAACAGGCCGGCGTGCACTCCGGCGACTCGGGCTGCTCGCTGCCGCCGAATGGCCTGTCGCAGGAAACCCAGGATGAGCTGCGCGCGCAAACGCGCAAGCTGGCGAAGGCGTTGAATGTCATCGGTCTGATGAACATTCAGTTCGCCATTCAAAGCGGCGTGATCTACATCCTCGAGGTCAATCCGCGCGCCTCGCGCACCGTGCCGTTCGTCTCCAAGGCCACCGGCATACCGCTGGCCAAGGTGGCGGCGCGGGTGATGACGGGCAAGAGCCTGTCCATGCAGGGCGTCACCGAAGAGCGCATCCCGAAATACTTCTCGGTGAAAGAAGCGGTGTTTCCGTTCAACAAGTTTCCGGAAGCCGATCCCATTTTGGGGCCGGAGATGAAATCCACCGGCGAAGTCATGGGTACCGGCAACACCTTTGGCGAGGCCTACGCCAAGGCGCAGGCGGCCTCCGGCGTGACTTTGCCCACCGCCGGCCTGTGTTTCATCAGCGTGCGCGACCGCGACAAGCCCGGCGCGGTGCTCTTGGCGCAGATGCTGATTGCCCGCGGCTTCGAGATCGCCGCCACCGGCGGAACCTCCAAAGTACTGGAAGAGGCCGGGATTGCGTGTAGGAGAGTCAATAAAGTGCGCGAGGGTCGCCCTCACGTCGTCGATATGATAAAAAATGACGAGGTGGCGCTGATCGTCAACACCACCGAGGGCAAACAGGCCGTGCGCGAGTCGCGTTCGATTCGCCGCGAGGCGGTTGCCCGAAAAGTAACCTATTACACGACCGTGGCTGGCGCGCGCGCCACCTGCGACGCGCTGGACCATTTGGGTGACATCGAAGTGAATCGATTGCAGGATTTGCACAAGGAATTTGCGGCGTGACCACGCGCACTCCCATGACGCTGCGCGGCGCCGAACGCTTGCGCGCGGAACTGAAACAGTTGAAGAGCCAGGCGCGGCCCAATGTGATCAAGGCCATCGCCGAGGCGCGCGCCCATGGCGATTTGAGCGAGAACGCCGAATACCATGCCGCGCGCGAGCAGCAGAGCTTCATCGAAGGCCGCATCAACCTGATCGAGAACCACTTGAGCAGTTCCGAGGTGATCGACGTCACCACGCTCCCCGCCACCGGCCGGGTGGTGTTCGGCACCACCGTGGAACTCGAGGACACGAAGGGCGGCAAGGTTGTGTATCAATTGGTGGGCGATGATGAGGCCAATATCAAAGAGGGCCTGCTGTCGGTGTCCTCGCCGATTGCCCGCGCGCTGATCGGCAAGTCCGAGGGCGATGAGGTGGATGTCACCACGCCGGGCGGCACGCGCAGCTACGAAATAGTCTCGGTTCGCTACGTCTGAAGCGCGGCCGAGCACTGTGACCATCGCGCCTAAGCTGCTGCGGGTAGCGCTGGTGTTGTGGGCCGGCAGCCTGTGGTCCCTCGCCGCCTGGGTGGCGCCCACCTTGTTCTCCGCGCAAGGCGATCGGCATTTGGCGGGCGTGCTGGCGGCGCGCCTGTTCTCCATCGAGACCTACGTGGCGCTCGGCGTCGCTGTGCTGGCGCTGGTCTCGGCGGCGCGGGCTCGCTTTCGCTGGGCGTACCTCGCCACCGCGCTGCTGAGCATCAACGAGTGGTTGCTGAAGCCGCTGATGGAGCGGGCGCATGCCAACGGCACGGCATTAGCTTTGGGCTTCGGCGCCTGGCACGGCGTGTCGGCGCTGTTGTATCTCGCCGCCTGCGTGCTGGTGTTGCTGTTAGTCTGGAATGACGATTTTCGGTAACGTTTTGCTGCGGCGATAGAACACGCCGACGTTGCCGATTCGTTGCAGCAGTTCGCTGCTGGTGCGAGCGGCCAAGCTATTCAACGCAGCGTCGCGCGCCTCGCGATCGCCCACTCGGGCGCCGACTTTGACCAGTTCGTGATCGGTCAGCGCGCGCTCGAGTTCGTTGACCACCGCATCGGTGAGCCCGGCATTGCCGAGCATGACGATGGGGTGCATGGGATGCGCCAGACGACGCAAATGTTTCTTTTGTTTTTCTGAAAGTGCCATCCGCCCCAGTATAGTCGACCGCGAAATGCCCAAGCGTTCAAAAAGCAGTGCCCGTTGGCTGGCCGAACATGCCAACGATGAGTTCGTCAAACGCGCTCAAAAGGAAGGCTGGCGTTCGCGCGCGGTGTTCAAGCTCGAGCAGATCCAGACAACCGAGAAACTGCTGCGCCCCGGCATTCGCTGTGTGGACTTAGGCTCAGCGCCCGGTGGCTGGAGCCAGTACGCCGCCCGCCTCATCGGCGGCAGCAGCCGCATCGTTGCCACCGACATCCTGCCCATGGATGCCATCGTGGGCGTGGACTTCGTGCAGGGCGACTTTCGCGAGCCTGAAGTGCTGCAGCAGGTATTGCAGGCGGTCGGCGCCGAGAAAATTGACCTTGTATTGTCAGATATGGCCCCCAACATGGCAGGCATAGATGCCGTGGACCAGCCTCGATCCATGTACTTAGCCGAGCTCGCGCTGGAGTTTGCCGACCGCGTGTTAGCGCCGGGTGGGGATCTGCTTGTGAAATTATTTCAAGGCTCCGGCTTCGACCAATTCATCCGGGA
>JAXDQN010000294.1:0-9497 GCA_034667865.1 Gammaproteobacteria bacterium | reverse complement strand
TCGCAGTCGCCGTAATTACCCTTTCGGGATGCGGATCCATCGGAGTTCTACTCGGTCTACGAACGCGTCTCGACAAAGTTCCGATCACGGCCATGTCGGCCTCGCTGTCTCCCAATCCCGTTTTGGCGCCGGGTAAATCGGGCCGCTTGATCATTGCCGCAACGACGGCGGACGGCGCACGCTACGTCACGGTGGGTCCGGGCCATGGCAAGGTGCTATTCGATAGCTTTACCTTCGACGCCAACATCGTGGTGGTCAAGAAAAACGGCAAAGTGACATTACCTGCCGATCCTCGTAGCAGCGACGGACAGATGCCGCACATCAAGGTCTCCGCCATCGGCCACCCAGACTTGGTTGCGGAGCTCGACGTTCCCGTGCGTTACGACATCGCCTTCAAGGGTCACTTTTCCGGGAGGGCAGGATTTCCGGGCTCTGCGGGATTCGACGGCTTTGCCGGCAGCAGCGGCTCGGACGGATCGATCGACCCCACCAACCCCTCGCCGGCAGGCAACGGCTCAGATGGAACCAATGGCGGCGATGGCAGCAACGGCAGCGATGGCGAAGCGGGGCCGGACGTGCATGTGTGGATCACGCTAAGAGTTGGTTCACCGCAGTTGCTGCAGATTCGCGCAGCCAGCAGCACCCACGAGCAGTTCTTTCTAGTGGATCCCCACGGTGGTTCGCTGGCCATCGATGCCAATGGCGGGCCGGGTGGCGCGGGCGGTTCGGGGGGCCGCGGCGGCGCGGGCGGCTCCGGTGGATTTGGAACGCCGAATGGATTTTCGGGCCAATCGGGACGGGATGGCTCCGACGGCCACCCTGGCTTCGACGGCAAGCCTGGGACCATTGACGTGTCGGTGGATCCGCAGGCCCAGCCTTACTTGAAGGCATTGACCTTCTCACCGCCCGCAAAAATTCAGGTGGAGTCTGTGCCGCCGCTTTGGTGATCAAGTAATCATGCGTCGCTCGTAGCCAACGGCTTCTCGAAAGGCGTGCGCATGGAGTTCGGCCGTGCGCTCGCGGGTTTGCGCATAGCCACCTGCCAACACGATCACCACCGGAACACCACGGCGGCGAACCGCCTCGATCACCATGCGATCACGCTGCCTGATTCCCTCATCAGAAAGCGCAAGCTTTCCGTAGCGGTCGCCGGCGGCCACATCGACGCCGGCCAAATAAAATGCAATCTCTGCGGCAGAATGATCCATGACCGTCGGCAGATGGCGATCCAGCACTTCGAGATAGTGTGCGTCGCCGATGCCGTCGTTCAACGGCACATCCAAATTCGAGCGCATCTTAGCCAGCGGATAGTTGCGCTCGCCGTGCATCGAGAATGTGAATATATCCTCAACGGTCTCGAAAATTGCGGCGGTGCCATTACCCTGATGCACGTCGAGATCGATGATGGCGGCCCGTTCGATGAGACCCTCGTTGCGAAGCTGACAGACCGCAATGGCCACATCGTTGATGACACAAAATCCTTCGCCATGATCGGCAAAGGCATGATGAGTGCCGCCGGCAAGATTGGCCGCCAAACCTTCGTGCAGCGCAGCGCGCGCTGCCAGCAACGTGCCGGCGGCTGCCACCTTCGAGCGCAGCCACAGTTCGTCGGACCACGGGATGCCCAGGCGCCGTATCTCCAATACGGAAAGACTCGACGACTGCAGCTTCGCCAGATACTCGGGCGTATGCACGACGCTTAGTATTTCGCGGTGCAGCGGCTCTGGCTGGATGAGATCGTCCGGCGCGATGATGCCCTCGCTGAGCAACTGCGCTTTGAGCAGCGGATACTTGCTCATCGGGAACGGATGCCCGGCGGGTAAGGCCATGTGATAGGCCGGATGATAGGCGCACTTCATGGGAATCCATGAAGTATGGGGTCAGGCAGCGGACATCACCAGACGTCGTTCCTCGGGCAGGGCGGCTATCGTTGGCACATCCATAGCCGCCAGCTGATTTTCGAGCGCATCGCTCAAGGCCTCGAACTCGGCCAACTGGCTTCGCGCGCGCTGCCACGCAACCTGGGCCAAGTTCAATGCCTCCTGCAACAGATCGCATTCCGCCTGCAGGCCGCGCGTCGCCGACTGAGCCGCGAACCAGCGACGTTCCAGCAAATTAGCGGTGGGTTCGCTGTCCATGGCGTTAACCCCTCCTAAGCATGCTGTCTTCCAGCCGCTCGATCTTGGCCATGATGCGTGCTTTTTGCACTTCCAAACGCTCGAGGCGTTCGCCGGCCAGACTGAGGATGCGTCGATCCTCCAAGGTATTCGGGGACGTGGATTCTATTTCCGCGCGCGCTAGCTGACCGGCCTCATAGGCCAGACGCCACTCGAGTTCCAAGGCTTCAATCCGACCATCGAGATCCAAATCGAGACTGCTCATGGGTTCGCCCTCGCCGTTTGTCTCGATCTTGCCTCTTCAATGTGACGATTTTTCGACAGCTATGCGGCAATTTTCTAAACGGCGGTCCTCGCATCAGCCGTGGGGGTGGCGCGATTGAGCGCCCGGCCCAGCCACGAGGTGGGGTCCGACGCCCGCTGGAAGCGGCTGGTCTGGCCCGCGTGCGCCCTTGAATCCTTGGCCAGTTGCCGCTGTAGAATCCGCCAGGCCGAGTTCCAGTTGTCGCACACCTCGTTCATCACGCCGCCTGTGTAATCGGAATTGCGACCGGCGCAGCGCGCGTCTGTTCGCGATGCTTCGGCCAGTCGATCAAGCGCAAGGCGCCATTCATATCCTCGACCAGCGAGGTGCAGCTCTCCACCCAGTCGCCGTCGTTGCAGTACAAAATGCCGTCGATGTCGCGCATTTCCGCGCGGTGAATGTGTCCGCACACCACGGTGTCGACGCCGCGCTTGCGCGCCGCAGTGGCCACCGCATCCTCGAAACTGCCGATGTATTGAACCGCGGTCTTGGCTTTCTGCTTCAGGTAAGACGACAGCGACCAATGCGGCAGATCGAATTTGCGACGCACCCAATTGATGTAGGGATTCGCCGCCAACAGCACGTCATAGATACTGCTGCCCAGCTTGGCCAGCCAGGGGCTGCATTTCACCACGCTGTCGAATTCGTCGCCGTGCAACACCAGCATTTCGCGGCCGGTGGCGCCGCGGTGTACATACTCGCGATGAATCTCCAGGTTGCCGAAGACGGCGCCGTCGAAATCGCGAAACACCTCGTCGTGATTGCCGGGTACGAAGATCACCTTGGTGCCGCGCTTGGCTTTGCCCAAGATGGTGCGCAGCACATTGTTGTGCGACTGCGGCCAGTACATGGATTTCTTCATGCTCCAGACATCGATGATGTCGCCGACCAGAAACAGCGTGTCCATCTCGACGTGATGCAGAAAATCCAGCAGCAAATCCGCGCTGCAGCCTTTGAAGCCCAGATGAATGTCTGAAATGAAGACCGTCCGCATTCGCAACAGCGAACCTTCGCGCTCCACCATGGCTGTTCCTCCTGATTGCTTCGTCGGGAGTAACAATCGCGTTTTGTTGTGACGAATCTATGACTTGACGGAGAAGATTTGCTTACAAAAAAGGCACTTAAGAGTGGAACATCGCGTGGAATAGCAGAAAGGCGCTCAATTGCTCATTCCCACGAAGCGGTAGCCGAATCCACGCACCGTCTGAATGCACGCGCCGTAGCCGGGCTGTTCCAGGATCTTGCGCAATCGCTGCACATTCACGTCCACCGTTCTTTCATCCACATCGCAATCGCCGCCCCACACTTGGGCTACCAATTGGCTGCGGTTGAAGGCGCGCCCGGGATGCGACATGAGAAATTCCAGCAAGCGAAATTCGGCGCCGCGCAAATTCAGCGGCGTACCTTGGGCAGTCACTCGAAGCGTCTTGGAATCGAGCATCAAGCGATCGAAGCTGGGTCCCGCGTCGCGACCCGCGTTGCGACCCGCATCGCGGTCCGTGTCGCGTCGCGGCGTGTGCGCCCGCAGCAGCACCGAAATCCTCGCCACCGTCTCGCGCAAGGAGAACGGTTTGGCGATGTAGTCGTCCGCGCCGGACTCCAAGCCTCGGACAATGTCATGCTCGGCACTCAGCGCCGACAAGATGATCAGGCGGACCGCCTGCGGCAGCCGGATGTCGCGCACCGTCTGGATGAGCTCCAAGGCTCCGTAGCCCGGTATATTCCAGTCGATCAGCACCAGATGCGGGGGCCGTTCCTTGACGGCGGCGACGGCCGCCGCGCCATCCGTGATGGCCCTCACCACGAATCCCGACTCGCTGAGTTTTTGACGCAGGGGCTCGATCGTCGCCACATCGCGATCTACGATGAGAATCTGCTTTTGGAGCCCGGCGGCCAACATTCTCAAGCATTAGAAGCGCGCACGATTACAGTACTGTGACGTCCAAGCGTTGCGCCGCGCGCACCGAGACGTAGGCATAACCTTTTAGTGCTTCCGGTCGACGCCGCAGGTCGGGTGCCGGCCTGTTGTCGACGGCATTCCAGGCCGCCAGCAATAATCCGAGCGCCAACCAATTCATGGTGGCCTCGCGATGCGAAGCCCAAAAGTCTTGGCGCGCTGCGCCGAGCGTGACGTGCTGGGTCGAGTTCAACATGGCGGCTCCTCCTTTGACGCGACCAGCATCGCAATCCACACTAGTAATTCGCGGGCAAGAATCCGGCAAACCGGCGCTGAATTCGGGCGAATAGTGGCAGCCGAAAAGTCCGTGAAAAGCCGCGATTCAGCTATGATTCATGCATGAAAAAGCAGATTGCGGTGGTCGAAGATGAACCGGCATTGCGCGAGAATTACGCCGCGGCACTGGCGCGGCACGGCTACCTGGTGAAGACCTATGGCAATCGCAAAACCGCGATGCAGGCATTCCAAGTACGCCTGCCGGATCTGGCCATCATCGACATATCCCTGGAGGATGAGGCTGAAGGGGGCTTCGACCTGTGCCGCGAGTTGCGAGCCCTGTCGGCGGAACTACCCATCATTTTTCTCACCGCCCGCGACAGCGAACTCGACGCGGTATCGGGCCTGCGGCTGGGTGCCGACGATTTTCTGACCAAGGACGTCAGCTTGCCGCATTTGGCGGCGCGCGTGGCGGCTCTGTTTCGGCGTATCGACGCCCTGCGCCGCCCCGATAACGCCGCGGAAATCGTGCGGCGCGGCGCCCTGTCCATCGATGCCGAGAAAATGCAGACCACGTGGAACGGCGCCGCGGTCACGCTGTCCTTGACTGAGTTCTGGATCGTGCATGCACTGGCGCGCAACCCCGGTCACGTCAAGAACCGGCAACAGCTCATGGACGCGGCCAACGTGGTGTTGGATGACAACACCATCACTTCGCATATCAAGCGCATGCGCCGCAAGTTTCAACAGGTCGACGCCGCATTCGACGCCATCCAAACGGTGTATGGCATGGGATACCGCTGGGTCGAGTGAGTATCCGGCTGCAGCTGCTGATCGTTGCACTCACTACGCTGGTGTTGCCATGGGCGGGCTGCCAATACGCGCGCGAGCTCGAAACCACCCTGCGAAGTTCGCAGGAGAAGTCGTTACTGGCCAGTGCCGGCACCATCGCCAATGCGCTGTCGGCGCAGCCGCAGCGGGTATTCCGCGACGCCAACGACGGCCATGCGTTTGCGCCGGCCGGCGGCGATTTGTACGTCTACCCCTTATCGACCCAACCGCTGCTGGATGGCTATCGCGATGCCTGGAATATCGCCGCCAATCCCACGCCGCTGCGCACCACGAGCGGCTACCACGCACGCGCGCAGGCGGCTTCCACCGAGCGCTACCTGTACCTATACCTGGAAGTCGATGACAAACATTTTGTTGCGCAACCGCGCGATCCCCATCCCGACACCGATCGCTTCGATCGCGTCAATGTGACCGTGCTCGGACCGGACAGCACGCCGATTCTGTACTTCTTCGGCACGGACGCACCCGGATTGATCGCGGCACAATCCATCGCCAAGGGTGAGGACGGTGTCGCACAGGTGGTTACCGAAGCGCGCATCCAAGCCTTCTGGCTGCAGACGGCAGCGGGCTATCACTTGGAAGCGCGGATTCCGCTCAGCATCGTCGGCCAGCGACTCTGGATCGAAGCGCTTGACGGCAACGGCAATGGCCGCGCCGGCGTCGATGCGCAGGCATTGCCAGACGGCGGCCGGCTTTATTTTGCAACAACGGGGCTCGATACGCTGCTCGAGACTTTCATTCGTGACGGTACGCGCGCCACTGTCATCGACGCCAATGCGCTCAAGCTCGGTACGGCCGGCAATTTAATCGCCAGCAACAAGGACTATCCCGAAGAAACCGGAGCGACGTGGTGGTACCGCTATCTCATGGGTGTGGACACCACAGACATGCCGGTGCTGCCGTCCCTGCCCGACAGTCTGGGCGGCGACAGCGTGCAAGCCTCGCTCGCGGGCCGGCCGCACGCGCAGTGGGCATTGGCCAGCAGCAATCGCGAATTATTGTTGACGGCGGCCGCTCCGATTCTGGTGGAGGGGAAGACCCGCGGCGCCGTGGTGTTGCAGCAGGCTGCCGATCAGCTGCTGGCGCTGCGCGACCATGCGCTAACCCGTCTGTTCAATCTCACGATCATTGCCACGGCCTCCGCCGTGATCGTCATGTTGGCTTTCGCCACCTGGATCAGTGTGCGCATCGGAAGATTGCGCTCCGCGGCGGATGCGGCCGTAGGCAGCGATGGAAAAATCCAATTACGCATGCCTGAGTCCGGCAGCGGCGACGAAATCGGCGCCCTGGCGCGCGGCTTCGAACGGCTGCTGGGGCGCCTGAACGAACACACGCAATATTTGCGCACGCTGGGCGGCAAGCTGTCGCATGAATTACGTACCCCGCTCACCATCGTACGCAGCTCGCTGGATAATTTGGAGTCCGAAGGCCTGCGTGACGGTCAGCAGCGCTACATCACCCGTGCGCGCGAGGGCACGCAGCGGCTGCAATCCATCTTGAGCGCGCTGGGCGCCGCCGCCCGCGTCGAAGAAAGCATCAAGCAGTCCGAGCGGGTGAGCTTCGATCTGAAGGAAGTGACGGAGTCCGCGGTGGCGGCATATCGCGATGGTTTTTCAGGCTCGCGCATTGAACTGAATCTGCCAGAAGGACCGTGCTTCGTGCGCGGGGCGCCGGATCTGCTGGTGCAGCTGCTCGACAAGCTGATTGAGAATGCGGTCGACTTCTGTCCCGACACAGGCGCCATCAGCGTGCGCCTGTCGCGGGAAGCGAATAGCTATGCGCTGCAGGTCGGCAACGACGGGCCGCTCATTCCGGAAGCGCTGGTCGGTCGACTGTTCGAATCGCTGTTCGAGCAGCGCCAGGGCCGGGACGACAAGCCGCATTTCGGACTCGGCTTGTACATCGTGCGGCTGGTGGCCGAATTCCACGGCGGTACCGCGACGGCGGCAAACCAGGCAGATGGCAGCGGCGTGATGTTCACGGTCGCGCTGCCCCTGATCTAGCCGACTAAGGCCAACGTGCCGCTGGGCGGCATGCCCTCGTGCGCCAGCAACCACTGCTTGCGCGGGATGCCGCCGCCAAATCCGGTCAAGGAGCCGTCGGCGCCGATGACCCGGTGGCATGGCACGATGACGGCAATCGGGTTGCGGCCATTCGCCAAGCCCACTGCGCGCGAGCCGTTCGGATTGTCGATGCACTTGGCCAGCTGGCCATAACTCCAAGTCTGGCCAAACGGAATCTTGGTCAGTTGCCGCCACACGCGCTTCTGAAAATCGGTGCCTTGCATGTTCAACGGCAGATCGAACACCTGGCGCGCGCCGGCGAAATACTCCGCGAGTTGCCGCGCCGCTCTGGGCAGTGGGCCGGCATCGGGCTTCTCAGCCCAGTCGCTGCCGAGTTGCGGCGACTTGCTCGGCGCTCCCATGTACAAGCCCGTCAATGCCTCACCGTCTGAGGTGAGCAGCAGGCGTCCGATCGGACTGTCGAGATGACAATAGATATTCATGGAGTGACTCCCAAGGATTGCCATAGATAGTGGGCCGCGTAGGCCCGCCAGGGTTGCCAGGCCCGCGCGCGCTGTTGCAATTGTTTTTGAGTCGCCTGCGCGGCTCGCATCAACATGAGATCGCCGCTTGGAAAAGCGTCCGGCCAGTGCAGCGCGCGCATGGCGATATAGTTGGCGGTCCATGGTCCGATGCCGGGAAGACTCATCAAGGCTTCGATCTGCTCCTCGACATCGGACGCAAAGGACAGCACGACTTTACGTTCGGCCACCGCTCTGGCCAGAGCCACCAAGCATTTGGCTCGAGCGCCGACCATGCCCAGCGAGGCCACGTGCTCGTGCGCCACGTCCAGCATGCGCTCGGCAGTCGGCGAAAGATGCGTGAGCTGGGGAAAAGGCGTATCGATGCGCGTTCCAAAAGTCGCAGCCCAGCGGCCTGAAACAGTGGTCGCGCCCTTCACCGATACTTGCTGGCCGAGCACGGTGCGCACCGCCAGCTCAAAGCCGTCGAAAGCGCCGGCAACGCGCAGCCCCGGCAGTCGCCGGACCGTGGGAGCCAGCAACGGATCTCTGCGCAGCAAACTGCCGACCGCATCCGGCAGTGCCCCAAGGTCGAACAATTGTTTCACTCGGGCGATGACGGCGCCGATCACCGGCGTCAGTGATGGCGAGAGCTCCAAGTTCAGCACGCTGCCGCTCTTGTGCATGGACACTGCAATCCAACCCTTGGCCGCGCCGATGCACACCGTGCGACGATAGTGCGTCGCATCCGCCATCTCGACGCCGGGGATACCACGCAACTGCAAATAAGCCAGAAGACTCTCCCAGGCAAACGGCGGACGAAACTCCAGCTGCACGCTCAAGGATTCCGAGTCGATGTTCTTGCCGCGCACAGCGCGGGGACTTAAGCCATAGCGCGATTTGAACAACGCATTGAAGCGACGCACGCTGTTGAAGCCGCTCGCAAAGGCAATCTCGGTTTGGCTCAAGGATGTCTCTCGCAGTAAACGCTTGGCCAATAACAAGCGCTGGGTTTGGGCCAGTTCGATCGGCGAGACGCCGAGTTCGGCTTCGGTGACGCGACGCAGATGACGATCGGAAACGCCCAGCGAAGCAGCCAGATCACCGACGCCGGCGCTAGACAGGGCATGTTCTTCGATTCCGGCGATCGCGGCGCCGATCAGCCGACTCTTGGCATCCATGGGCGCCAGGCCCGGCGCCCTTTCGGGGCGGCAACGCAGACAGGGTCTGTAGCCGGCGCCCTCGCATGCCGCCGCGCTGGAATAAAAACGCATATTTTCGCGCTTCGGCGGCCGCACCGGACAGATGGGCCGGCAATAGATGCCGGTGGAGGACACTGCCACATAGAATCGGCCGTCAAACCGACGATCGCGCGCCCGTACGGCGAGAAAGCAAGCGTTTGAATCGAGTTCCATACAGCCAGCGTAACGCTAACAGCCGGCGAATACTCGCCGTTTTCGGACCTCATAATTGCCGGCATTTTTTGCAGCGCCGCGCTCGATACCCCGCACTCTTGGCTTGTGGCAA